>NZ_JARPLU010000152.1:0-10885 GCF_032349615.1 Limnospira sp. PMC 1279.21
CCTATTACGCTACTCAATAATGACGATGGTTCAAGCCAGACATTCGGTTTCCCTAATCATGGATGGTTGGCAGTGGTCTCGATTCTGGTGTTAGGTTACACCTCGGAGCCTTCCGTTCCCCGCTTCAGTCCTAGGATTGTGAGTCCCAAAACTGGGGGTGGCTATCGCTTTTACCCTTAGCACCTTTATCATAACTTTCTCATTATGTTAAGAATTATTACGATTTGTTACAATGTGCCTTGACCCTGGGTTCCCTGCCTTGATTTGGTATCGTATGATACAAATCGTCGGGACATATAAACAGTTATAGGGATGTTCAGGAGTGCGCTCCTTATATTCAACCGAGGGGTTTAAGTCCCTACCGGGCGGTTATTTCAGGTATCTCAACCCTATTTCATGCCCGAACGTTTCGCACCTTTCGTATCCATGATAACATTTTTTTCTTCCCAAACGTTGTACTTATCAAAAAAAACGAACAGTTGACCACCAGCTATTAACTCTTGCATAAAATCCGGTAATTTCCGGCAGGAGCCGGAAATTACTCCTCACAGAGTCTGCAAGATGCAGGTCTAGGATTAGACCTACGTTAAGGGGGTGATGACACCCACAGGTGAACGCCAGCCTGTTGCTCTGTCGTCTATCTTTAAGGAACGAGATGAGTGGATTGGCAATCTCGAGTGAGCTAGACGTAAAAAGCCCCTTTAACATGACCGAGGCAAACATTACCCCATCTGGGAGATAGCTTAAATGCCAAATTACCAAAATTACGTTTTTGTGGTTGACACACTGGGGCAACCGTTAAGTCCCACTCATCCGGCTAGAGCCAGAAAGCCTTTGAAGCAGGGTTTAGCCGCAGTCTTTAGGACTTATCCATTTACAATTATCCTCAAGAAAACCGTTGAGAACCCGGGCAATGAACCATTACGGGTCAAGTTAGACCCAGGGGCATCAGTGACGGGTATTGCCTTAGTCAGTCAGAAGACAGGTACAGTTATCTGGGGGGCTGAATTGGCTCATAGAGGAGATAGAATCCGAGCCAAGTTAGCTGCACGTCGCCTGGTTCGCCGCCACCGTCGTTGCCGAAAAACTCGTTACCGTCAAGCCAGATTCAATAACAGAAAGCGCCAAGAAGGATGGTTGGCTCCCAGCCTCAAACATCGAGTTGAAACCACCTTGACCTGGGTAAATCGACTGATTTCCTCATGTCCGATAACGGACATATCAATGGAGTTGGTACGGTTTGACACCCAAAAGCTGCTCAACCCGGAAATATCTGGAGTTGAATACCAGCAAGGGGTGTTGTTTGGATACGAGTTGAGAGAATATCTCTTGACGAAATGGCAACACCAGTGTGCCTACTGTGGTGGCCAAAATATCCCTTTAGAAATCGAACACATTCAGCCAAAAAGCCAGGGTGGTTCCGACCGAGTTAGCAATCTGGCTATTGCTTGCCATAAATGCCATCAGAAAAAAGGTTCTCAGGCAGTCGAGCAGTTTCTGGAAAAAAAACCCGAAATCTTGAAGCGGTTGCTAGTTCAGGCCAAGGCCCCCCTGAAAAATGCGGCGGCCGTCAACTCTACCCGATGGGCATTGTTTAACGGCCTGAAGCTAACTGGATTACCCATTGAAATTGGCACTGGAGGTTTAACAAAATATAATCGGACGGTTCAAGGACTACCGAAAACCCATTGGCTAGATGACGCTGATTGTGTGGGAAAAAGCACCCCGACCCGGTTGAAAATCAAAACTCATCAGCCACTACTAATGACTTGTTTTGGGCGTGGTGGCCGTCAAAAAGCGGCTCCTAACAAGAGGCTTCCGATTCGCCATAACCCATTAAAACCAATTAAGGGATGGCTTACCGGGGATATAGCCAAGCATAAGACATAAGGAATCGGTAGAATCACCCCGTCGAGTCGTGGCAGTTTTGTTTTAACCAAACCTGACCAAACTCAGTTTTCAGTGAAGCCAATAGATTTGAAACCTGTTTTTAGGAGAGATGGCTATTTGTATAAATTTTCCTGAGTTTTCCGGTAATTACCAGGTTATAGATATACTGATTTTATGGTGGGGGTTTTACCAATCCTGATTAGGCGATCGCTCTGGAAACTGCTTAGGAAGCCGTAGGCGGGGAAATCGATAGAAGGTATTACCATCTTGATCAAACTCAGGAATAGCAGCAAATACCCCGGCTTGTCGGTCTAAATATTCTTGAGCGACATCAGCACTAACCCGCGCCAAAGCGGCTAATTGAATTAAAGAAATTTCGCCATCTTGGGATTCAATTAATTGATAAAAAGCATGATCAAGCTGGCGTTGTTCTTCCCGTTTAGAATTGATATTAAACAGGAATAATCCCACGAGAACACCCAAAGCAGCCACAGATACTAATTCTAAAATAGCCATAATAGCTGGCACAAATGATGAGAGAGTACAATCATCGATAATAGTGGGTAGTGGCAATTTATTAATTGCCACTTTCAAGGCTTGGTTAAGCGGACTTCTTAGGTTGAACCAAATTTTCTAACCCTTGAATGACCTTAGCAGATGCGATCGCATCACCCTGTGTCAAATTCCGCAAAACTTCCTTACCTTCGGTCACATATCCAAACACAGAATAGCGACCATCAAGCAAATTAAGTCCCGCCGGAGTCAGTTCTGGTTCAAACAAGAAGAAGAAAAACTGAGAAGAGCCGCCGTCCGGGTCACTTTCAGGACGAGCCATAGCGACAGTTCCATAAGCAGAAAAGGGCAAAACTGGCTGATCACGATAACGACCCGCCGCCTCTAGGGTAATCCCATAAGTAGGCTCATCGTCCCCACGCACCAAAATTTCCAGAGGAACAGCCCTATATTCGCCTGTGTCGGGGTCAATAAATCCCTCCTCTGGACCGGGTGGATCTCCGACTTGCAAAACATAGGACTCTTCGGAGCGGATAAACTCCAACCCATCATAAAACCCACGTTGCACCAAATCCACAAAATTACCGGCCGTTACCGGAGCGCTATAACCATCGACGACGAGGGTAATATCGCCTTCAGAGGTAGTCATCTTGACGGTAGCACGGCCTTTGAGTTGGGGGATATTGGCATATTCTGCGGGGACCTCAAAAGGAAATTCTCCAACCATCATTTCCTGAAGCTGAGTCACCTGAGACAACATAGAGGCGCGGGTTTCTAGAAGTGTTTCACCATCTTTAACATCCAAAGCCGATCGCATTCGCTCAATTTCGGCTCTGAGTTCCTCAATAATAGCCTTAGCTTCAGCTTGGCGCGCGTCGGGGATACTAGCCAAAATATCCCCTTCATTGATAGATAGAATCCTAGCAGCAGTGGTAATATCTCCCTTAATAGGACTCCAGCGTTTACCCCTAATGCGATCAGCAATCTCTTCAAGGCTACCCTGAAATTTGCGAATCGGCTCATTGTCAATAGGGAGAGCATAGCGCAGGAGAGCCTTACCATCAGTAATAGCATTACCAGCAGGTAAGACACTTTCCCGTTTTGGCGTACTATTGCCGCCATCCCACCAAGCGGCGCTCAGACCGACGGAAAGAACACACAGCAATAGGGCAATCAGGCCAGTTTTCAGCCAGCGTTTACAGGTATTCATTATGGACTTGGACAAATTCAGCATAAATTATTATTTTTTTCCCTAACCCATCTTGCCATATTCCGGCGCAGTTCAGAGAAACTATAGCAGCCAACAGATAACAAACTCAATCTGGTGGTTTATATAACTCTCCCAAATCGGAGTCAAAATAGATAATAGAGTTTTGGTTAATCTATAAGCCTATGAATAGTCGGGCAAGATTGAGTTTAAACCTGGTGCAACTAGAGACATGGGTTGAAGCTGCTAAGTCTCGCAGCGATGAAGGCAGTTTACCGACCTATATTCCTCAGTTAGCCATAGCCTGTCCCAAGGCATTCGCAGTTCAAGTTTTAGATTCCCAGGGGAACTGTTATTTATTAGGCAATGGTGATCTGAGATTTTCCCTGATGAGTGTGGTTAAGCCATTTCTGTTGTTGTATATGTTGGTAGAGTTGGGGGGCGATCGCATATTTGCACAGGTGGGAATGGAACCTTCTGATTACCCGTTCAATTCTCTGGAACAATTGCAGGCTGATGGTGGCTGGCCCCGTAATCCTATGATTAATAGTGGTGCGATCGCTTTATCGGCGTTGCTTCCTGGCCCTGATGGACAAACACGATGCCAAGTATTATGTGATTGGTTAAATCATTGGGGCGGCTGTTGTCTGCAATTGGATCACGATACGCTCAATTCTGTGCGTTCGGCCCCCAATTCTCGTAATGATGCCATCACTACGGAATTATATCACCGGGGGACTATTTCTGATGCGATCACTGCTATTGATGCTTACAATCATATTTGTTGTTTGTCTGCCACAGTGGAAGATCTGGCTAAATTGGGGATGTTATTATTGCAGCCTCCTCAACCGACTTGGATAGAACCCTGTAGACAGGTGAAAGCATTGATGATGACCTGTGGGTTATATGAAGCCTCTAGTCGATTTGCGGTCCGGGTGGGAGTCCCTACTAAGTCGGGAGTCAGTGGGGTGGTTTTATCGGTGATTCCCGGTTGGGGGGCGATCGCTTGTTATAGTCCTCCTCTTGATGATACCGGAAATTCAGTAGCCGGTTTATTTTTAATTGAAGAAATAGTGCGATCGCTTAATCTGAGTATTTTTAATTGAATCCTTAATCAGGTACGCAGTTCATCACTTCCTAGGTCTTTGATGAGCAAGCGATCGCGTACAATTCCATAATTGACTATCTGGTGCGTCAGGTTCATTCATTCCCATAACACTTATTATACAAGGGTCTGACGCTACCAGTTCATCAATCCTTAATATAATACGCGGTTCATCACTTCCTGGGTTGGTGATTATGAAGCGATCGCGTACCCACCATCTCGCTAATTTTGCCATTCTCCCTGAATAGTAAAACCCGCCCAATAATAGGGAGAATGCCATTGAGAGTTTTGCCAGATTTCAATTTGTGCTTGACGAAGTGCGGCGGCGGGGGAGAGACCATTGTCGAGCATATAACGATAGAATAACACCATTAATTCTGCTGTAGCTTGGTCATCTACACTCCATAAACTCACCACCACACGCGCCGCGCCAGCATACATAAATCCCCTCGTAAGTCCCACCAAACCTTCTCCCCTAACCTGTTGCCCTAAACCCGTTTCGCAGGCACTTAAAACCACCAAATCAGCGGGTAAATTTAGGTTAAAAATATCATGTAGTCTCACAAAACCATTGACAGGCTGACCGTCAGGATTAACCAAGGAAAGCACCAAGCCAGACAGTTCAGGATTTTGGCTGTTGAGTATCCCATGAGTAGCATAATGAATAATTCTATACTGACTCATTTTATCACTGATAGCCACCTCGCGGGTAGCCGCAAAACCATATTCTTTGCTAAAAGATTCTGCGGGAAATAAAGATACAATTTGTTCGGCTTCCGTCTGTGTAAAAGGTAGGCGGTCAAATAAGATGCCGGACTCTCGCGCCGATTGCTCTAAATCAGGAGGCAAAGAAGTTGAAGTAATCTCATTATTATTATGCAATCTTTCATCATTAGTGCCAAACACCGGATCTGCCAAAATTGCTAAGTATCTTTCTGCTGGTTGCCGGCCAAAAAGTTCATTTCTCAGAACCGCTAAAGCGGAAGCAGATGGGAGAGTTACGACTTCTCTGGTAATAATTAATGGTCGATATTCTTCATCACTGGATTGATAAGCGAGGGCGACAAAAGGAACAAAGTTTAAGACTCCATAAGGTACTATTAAAACCCGACTTTTATCAGTATAATTAGATAAGGGTTCGAGGAGAATTTGACCCAAGTTTTTACCAGCATTTTCTGCTAAAGTTCGTCTAATTCTGAGATTGCCAAAAATGAAACTATCCCTAAACCTCTTGGTTTCGGCTTCTAAAACTTCTCGACCTGGGAGTTCATAACTACTAATATAGTTGTGAGTAACTATCCAGAGAAAACTCCGTTTTTCTCCAACAAAATAAGCCAACAATACACTGTCTTTGTCGATAACGCTTTCTTGAATTTCGGCTAAATTTAAGGGTTCTGGTTGAGTTAGGGCGGCATAGCGGGGACTGGTAGCGCGAATTTGACCGAAAATACTGCGGTATTTAATTAGTAGCTGTTCTAATTCATTATCAATGGCGGTTTTTTGAGAGTCTGTATGTTGTTGACTGAGTAGTTGAATGCGACGTTCTTCTGCAGCGGCTAATTGTTGCTGAATTTGTTGTTTTTCAGCTAGTATTTGCGGGTCAATACCTCCTTGAACTTCTCCGGAAATTTCGGCTAGTAAATCTAAAAGCGATCGCGCTTTTGCTCGTTCACTAACTGCTAAGGCTAAACCATCATATCCTTGTCCCGGATTTTGTTGATGGAAGTCCATTAACAAGTCAATATAAAACTCATAATATTCTTGTTTGGATGCAAAAAATGAGGTTCTTAAATCTTGGCTAACTACATTAGTCCGCAAGTCTTCTATAATCTCAATAGCGGCTTGAATAGCCATTAAAGAATCATCTTGATTACCTAATTCCCTCTGGGCGATCGCTATTCGATATAAAGATAGGGCTTCCCGAGAGCGATCGCCAATTTCTTGGCGTATAACTAAAGCCTGCTGATAAAATTCTAAAGCCCGGTCAAACTCTCCCAGTGCAGCAGAAACCACACCGATATTATTTAAAGTGCTTCCCAGTCCGCTACGGTTGCCAATTTCCTCCCATAAAGGTAAGGCTTGCTGATAAGACTGTTGTGCAGCATTCCAGTTTTCCAACCTAGTATAGGTAAAGCCAATATTATTAAGAGTAGTAGCCTCTCCGCGAAGATCGCCAATTTCCTGATATCGTCCTAAAGCCTGTTGAAAACTTTGTAAAGCCGGCTGGAAATCATCCTGAGACTCATGATATAACCCTATATTATTGAGGGTACTAGCTTCGCCACGGACATCATTTAACTCTTGCCACAAACTAAGCGATCGCTTATAATAATCTAAACTCAGTTCAAAATTTCCCAAAGCATCATAAAGCAAACCCAAATTATTCAGACTACTAGCCAATCCTACCCTATTATTAGCCCGTTCGTGTAATTCTAAGGCTTGGGTGTAGGCTTCCAGGGCTTCTTGAAACTTCCCTAAAGGTTCATAAACCGCCCCCAAATTATTTAAAGCGTAGGCTTTCCCCCGGAGATCTCCCCCTTGAGTATAAAAAATAATCGCCTGTTGATAGACTTCAACTGCTTTCTGATAATTCCCTAACTCATAGTGAATTTTGCCAATTTGGTTGAGGCTATAGGCAGCATCCAAAATGCGATCGCTACTCTGATAATAACTCAAAGCCTCCTGATAAGCCTCTAAACTGGCTCGCAAGTCCCCCAAGGTCTTATAAACTAATCCCAAACCCAGGAAAGTCTCAGCCGCCTGAGACCCTAAACCCAGTTGTTGATACAATATTAGGGCTTGGTTAAGCTCAACCAGGGCTTGTTGTAGAGATTCTGGAGATCCCTCTTGTACTAATTTTACCCCCGCAGCAAAAGCGGTATCAGCCTCTGTCAGACGTGGATCTGGGGTAGTAACCTCCTCACCTATGGCAACTAAAATCGGAGTAAATCCGACTAAAGCTAAGGAGACCACAGCAACTAAGGGGATAACCCGGCGGGTAAATTGCGTAAACTGAAGCGACAGCATAGATTTAATTAGGAAAATGGTAACAACAGGGACGAGTTGGCTAAAGCCCAACGGTGACAACTTTTTCAAGTATGCCTTCTTTCTGATACCGGGAATGACGGCGATCGCCATTACCATGATGGAATTAGGTATCTTCGGGGCTATTAAACCGGCGATCGCTAATACCTCCCCATTATCCCAGGTTGACCGGACCGCCACCCGCAGTTTGATGGTAGAGGAACTCCAGGGGAGAGTTACCATTAATGGTAGACCAGCCCAATTTGGCGATCGCTTAGGGGTGGGAGACGTGATCACAACCGGAAGACGTGCGATCGCTATTTTACGAGTAGATAGCAATATCGGTGTTTTGGAATTAGCAGAAAACACCACCCTGGAAATTAGAAGCCTATCAGGACAACCAGGACTCGACCCTAACCAAGAAACCGTTGTTTTTATTTCCAAAGGTCGGGTTAGGTCTTCCATCGCCCGTTTTGTTAGCGCCCCATTCCGTAATTCTACCGCTTCTCACCCCCCCCAGGAAATCGCCGCCCTAAACTGGGAAGGAATATTTAGCCAAGACTCCCAAAACTCTGAAGAGTCTGTGGAAACCTCCCCTTTTCGAGTAGAAACCCCTGTAACTGTCGCCGGAGTTAGGGGAACTTCCTTTGGGGTCGATGTTGGACCAGATGGTAAAACGGGTATTAGCACCGTTGAAGGTATTGTGGGCGCTTCCGCAGAGGGACAAGAAACCCAAATTAACAGAGAAAAATCCTCCGTAGTTAACCTTAACCTACCTCCCACTGCTCCTGATCTAACTCCACCTTTGTCTGATTTACAAGTGTTTCAGGTAACGCGACTTAGCCCTAGGAGAGCTAGAATTGTAGGACAAGTTGATCCGATGGATATAGTTGATATTGATAATCGGGCGATCGTCACGGATTCTGAAGGTAAATTCGATTTAATCGCCAACCTCCCCCCGTCTCGTCGCTTCCGCATTGTGGTCAGAGGTCCCGCCGTCCGAGAAAGAGAATATTCTGTGCCTGTTCCCTAAAATCTCGGTTAATATTTAACCCAGATAGACTATAGAGACAGGGTGAGCGCTGATGTGCTAAATACCGCCAGTACAGCCTAATTAACCTACCCTGTCGCTCAACTAAGCGATCGCCGTTTCCGTCAGCTTTTTGCCAACTTTAACTGTCCGGGTTAAACAAATTTCTCCAGAAATTGTGAACTAAATTCAAACAACCCACGTCAATAGAGACAAATCAATTAATTTACACCCGAGGATAATGTAAACTATGTTCCACCAAAAACTCTACCGTTCTGCTACATCTATCTTCCTCACCCTCGGTTTAACTACTGGACTAGCAGCCCCTCTATTGCTGCATCAAACCGTAGCGCGCGCCCAACAATTACCGGGTTCTCTACAACGGGAAAGAATTTCCGCCGGAACAACTATCCCCGTGGAATACCCAGAAGCTGATAGAATCGTTCTCACCCCCACAGAAACGACCGCTCTGACTATGGTAGTCGCCCAAGATATCCGTACTAACCAAGGACGGGTTTGGATACCCGCAGGGGCGGAAATTGTTGGGGAATTGCGACCCGCTTCTGGTGGTTCTCAGTTTGTGGCTAATGAGGTGATTATCAGCAACAATCGCCGATATCGTCTTGATGCTAATTCTAACGTTGTCACCCGCACGGAAACCGTCCGTCGTGGTCCTTCTGCTGGTAATATCCTTAAAGGTGCTGCTGTGGGTGCGGCGGCGGCGGCGGCTTTGGCGGGGGTACTCGGAGATAAAGCGATCGCCACTGAGGAAGTTCTCGGCGGCGCGGGACTAGGGGCTCTGGCGGGAGTCTTCATTGGTCGCGGTCAGGTGGATGTCGTTGTGATTAACCCAGAACAAGATCTGACCCTGACAATGCGATCAGATGTACTTTTCCGCTAAATTCATCCAGAATAGTTAAAAAACCCGGTTTCTGCACCTGGCTCGCCTGCCACCTCGGAAACCGGGTGTCTACTACTATCTGTCGTCTTTAAAGTGTTAAGTTTATAGCCTCAACCAACTCCATCTTAGACAGTAGGAATTAACCTAATTTGAGATTAAATCATGCTCTTCGCTTAAACCAAAGACATCCTATGCCAAATCTTGTATTTTCAAAGCAACCAATTATCTAACTTCATCGTAGTTCACACGCCACAATGATGCTAGTACAAACGCTGTCTTCCCAGACATCTACAATATGCTGGAAAATCCGACCTTGAGGATGTCTGACCAAATCTGACAGGATATTTGTATCAAGGAGGTATTGATAGGTCATTGGGTGGTACTAAAGTGTGATGTCATCAAGGGGAAGTAACCCCTCATCTATATTAGGGAAATCATCCGTAATGTCTGGCAACGTAGTTAGCAAAGAAAGGAGAGAATTAGCAGGAATGGGTTCAATGATTAAGCGATGACCTGCTTTGCGTAACAAAACTTCTGTACCCGATAGGGCAAGTTCATGGGGAATGGTTAGGACTTGATCTTGTCCATTTGTTAGTAAGGAAACATGACGAGAGTTTTGCATAAGTGACCTCTTTGTTGTTTCAACTGTCAGAAAATCGGTGAAAATCTATCTCTGTATCTGCTAGTTTGGCAAGAATATCGGGAGACCGGGAGAATGAATTATCCCAGAGCGCGAAGCGATCGCATCTTGCTCATCAGCAGGCAAAGTTTTCAATTAGGCGATCGCACCCTCAAGCAACTCAGTCATTGCCACTTCACCCAGAACTTTGTACTCATTCTATCCATTATCGCGGCTCTCAGGCAGATTGAGCATAGCGCGATCGCGCTCTTGGAAAGCGGGTAGACTTCCCTGAGCCTGCCAATGTTGTCCTCTGCCAAAAATCGAGCCGCGATCGCATCTTGTTGGTCGGGTGGGAGTTGTTGGATTTGGGCGATCGCCTGTTGAAGATGGTTTCCCGTCGGGGTCGGTAAGCGAAGCTATGCCCAACGGGCTTATCGCTACTGCTTCTACCCGGTTACTATGTCCTCCCATGGCTTCCCCTGGTGCGATCGCCATTTCACCCGGTGCGATCGCCGTTGATGCAGATTTGCTAGAATTGAGGAGCATGATTTAATCTCAAATTAGGTTAACATTTTACGGCAATACGGTATAAA
>NZ_JARPLU010000153.1:0-10876 GCF_032349615.1 Limnospira sp. PMC 1279.21
CGGGCATTTCAGCCCTATTTCATACCCGAACGTCTCGCACCATACGCTTACACTTGTCACTACTGAGTTCTTCGACCAATTCCCTCAGAGCACTTGGGGACTTAAAACGTTCCGTTTATATGGGCGTTCCATCCTTAGATTTGTCCTGTCCACCGGGGTACTTTAAAGGTCTATGCAGGTGGTAGTACAAAACCCCTGCTGTTCCCCTTGCCCTTTTGGGCGCAGCGTATCAACCCATTACGCTACTGGCTAATTACGGTGGTTCATGTCAGACATTAGGTTCCCCTAATCGTAGATGGTTGGCAGTGGTCTCGTTTCTGGTGTTAGGTTACACCTCGGAGCCTTCCGTTCCCCGCTTCAATCCCAGGTTTGTGGGTCTTGAAACTGGGGGTGGCTATCGCCGTCACCCTCAACCCTGATTTCCCTTCATTCCTGTACGGTTCCCCGTCTTTTCCTAGGTTCGGTTTCCCGTCCCTCTGATTGTTAAGAAATGTTAAGAATTGTTACAGGGTTTGTTGACCTTGGGTTCCCTGCCTCATTTTGTATCTTATGATACTAAATTTAGGGACATATAAACAGTTATAGGGATGTTCAGAAGCGAGCTTCTTATATTCAACCAAGGGGCTGAAGTCCCTACCAGGCGGTTATTTCGGGTATTACACCCCTATTTCATGCCTGAACGTCTCGCACAGCACTATCTAGCCTAACCCAACATTTCCAACTATCTCACTTGATTTAGCCCCCGATCGCTTATAATAAGGGTTTGCATTTAATTTTCAACTGGAGGGTACTATGTCTCGTGTCTGTCAGCTTACAGGAAAACGGGCTAATAACGGAATGGCTGTCTCTCACTCCCACCGTCGTAGTCATAAACTACAACAAGCTAATTTGCAGTGGAAACGGATATGGTGGCCCCAAGGTAAGCGCTGGGTACGTCTGAAACTTTCCACTAAGGCTATTAAAACTATTGAGAAGAAAGGGTTACAGGCTATGGCTAAAGAGGCTGGCATCGATCTCAATAAATTTTAGCTTTTCGGGCTACACATCACCCATTTCTATTGATAATGGAACTCCCTCTCCTTCTGGGAGAGGGCGCTCGGGCTGGGAGCATCAATTTTACAGGATATACTTCCTATCCTACCCCTTGCATTTAGCCAGAATTAGACCAAACCAATTGTTACTATCAGTCCAAGTCTTGACGGGTTGTAAACCTTGCTGGTTGAGATAATTCTGCATATTTTCTAGTTCAAATTTTCGGGAAATTTCGGTGCGGACTGTTTCCTGGGCGCTAAAATTGACGGTCAGGTTTAAACTTTGCAGACGTACAGTTTGCTGACAGAGACTGCGTAGGTGCATCTCAATTTGATGTTCTTCTAGGTTATAAAAAGCCCAATGTTCAAAGTTGTTGATATCAAAATCACCATCAAAACGATGGTTTAAATGTGACAGCATATTTAAATTAAAAGCTGCCGTTACCCCTTGACTATCATTATAAGCGGCTTCTAAAATATCGGTAGGTTTATGTAAATCCACACCTAATAGGAAATATTCCCCTGGTAATAAAGCGGCTGTAATTTGTGAGAAAAAGCGATCGCACTCACTTGGGGTTAAATTTCCCAAGGTGCTACCCAGAAAGCAAATCATGCGACTGGGAAGCGGTGCGGGTTCTAATGTCGCTAAAGCCTGTTCATAGGTGGCTACAATTCCATGAACTTGTAAAGATGGATAATCTTCTAACAATTGATAGGCGCTAGTTTCCAAAATACCCCCACTAATATCAATGGGAAGATAACGCAAAGGATAGCCTAAACTTTGGTAAGCATCTAATAAAATCCGAGTTTTAGTAGAACTACCACTCCCTAACTCTACCAATTCCGTCGGACCAGTTAAAGTGGCAATTTCCGACGCAAAATCCCTTAAAATAGCCGTTTCTGTGCGGGTCGGATAATATTCGGGTAATTCGCAGATTTTTTCAAATAACAGAGAACCCTGATCATCATAAAAATACTTAGGGGACAGAGTTTTGGGCTGGTAGGTGTTGGCTAGACCCTCGATTATATCATAACCCGTGGCGGGTTCATTGGCTGGGGTCTGGTTGGCATTAACTAGAGATTCAATCCTGATTCGTTGCTGGAGTAGGGAGCGATCGCTCGTTTCTGTAGTAGTCTGAGGGTGGGAGATATACATTATGGCTAAAGTATACACAGCAATGGCATCAAAAAAACTGCTGCCATTATGTATTGTCCCATACCATTGTCAACAAAAGGTTATGTTAACCGAACCCAAAAACCATCAACTGTTATGGCTTACCCTAAGAAACGTAACCGTGAGCATCCCTCGGTAAATTCCCAGTGGTCTACCGAAAGCGAATTGGTAGGTTTGGAATTTGAACTCACAGCTACGGACAATCATACCCTTTACCCCCAATATACCATTGGTCTACACGCCTGGTTTCTTGACCAAGTGCGTAACACTAACCCAGAACTTTCCCAATATCTCCATGATGGACAATCAGAAAAAGCCTTTACGATTTCAGGGTTGTCCGGTTCCCTAATGACCTCTGGAAAAAATCTGCAATTACAAGGCGATCGCCTCTATCATTGGTATGTCACGGGGTTATCTCGTCCGGTAGTTCAGTGGCTAGGGAAATGGACCCAAAACCTACCCCCCCGCATTGAACTCAGAAACGCCCCCCTAACTATCAATTCCTGTAAAGTCTTCCTGGAAGCCAATACCTATGAGCAACTGTGGGAACAGCAGTCCCCCAAAACCGGAAACCTGAAATTAAGTTTCCTCTCTCCCACCAGTTTTCGTCACAAAGGACATCATCTCCCCCTACCAATTCCAGTTAACCTCTTCCATAGCTACCTGCGGCGGTGGAATGATTTTTCTGACATCAAATGCGATCGCGACTTATTTTTAGAATGGGTCGATGAGTTTGTCATCCTCCAACGTCATCACCTACAGTCCGTCAAAGTCGCAGCCGGAAAACGGGGAATGGTAACCGGGTTCACCGGAGCCATTGAATTAGCTACCTCCCAGAAAAGCAAAACCAAGTTTTCTGGAAATATCCAACAGCAGCAACAGCTATTTTACGCCCTAGGACAACTAGCCCCCTACTGTGGAACGGGACATAAAACCCCCTTTGGTTTAGGACAAACTCGCTTAGGCTGGTTAGTAGAAGATATTCAGCCTATCTCTACTATTCAACAAATACTAGCCGATCGCATTCTGGAATTAACCGAAATTTTCCGTTCCCAAAGACGGCGCACCGGGGGAAACCGCGCCACCGACATAGCCGAAACCTGGGCGACTATTCTGGCGCGTCGGGAGTTGGGGGAATCTCTACAAGCGATCGCTACTGATTTGGAAATGCCATATCAGACAGTAAAAACCTATGCTAAACTAGCACGGCGCGCCTTAAATTAAAACATTCATCAGATGCACAAAAAACACCAGATGCTGTTATCTAACTTGGTTAGGGGTAGTCGGCGACGGTTCCGAGTCCTATGGCAATTTTTAGGACTGTTTGGCTTGGTTAGCTTCCTCATTATCAGTTGCGGTCAACCCAATAATCAAACCACTACTACCCCAGGGTCTAGTAACGGCGACGAACGGATTATTATTGGTACTACCCAAACTCTCCGCACTATCGATCCAGCCGATGCCTATGAGGTTATTTCTGGCAATCTTCTGTATAATTTAGGCGATCGCCTCTACGCCTATGAAGTGGGAACTACCCAACTCCAGCCTCAACTGGCTACCGATTTTCCTACCATTAGCGACGATAGGCTAACCTATACTATGCCCCTACGTCAGGGAGTTCTTTTCCATGATGACACGCCCTTTAATGCTGAGGCGATGGCTTTTTCCCTGCGGCGGTTTATTGAAAACGGCGGACCCCCTTCCTCTTTACTCTCCGATATTGTTGATGAGATTACTGCCACCGGGGAATATGAATTAACTATTAAACTCAAGCGTCCCTTTGCGGCTTTCCCCTCCCTATTAGCATTTTCGGGAGCTTGTGCGGTTTCCCCTAGTGCTTATGAAATTGGACCTGGGAAATTTCGGCCTAATTCTTTTGTCGGAACCGGACCTTATGTTTTAACAGAATATGGTGTAGATCTGATTCGCCTCAATCCTTTTGAACAATATTGGGGGGATAAAACAGCTAATCAAGGTGTCGATTTACAACGTTTTTCTAGTCCTGCTAATTTGTTTAATTCTTTCCGAACTAATGCTGTCGATATCGCTTATATATCCCTGGAACCTGACCAAATTGCGAGTTTATTAGAAGGCGCTGAACAGGGAAGATGGCAAGCAATTACTGCTGATGGAAATACTATTAATTATATAGTATTAAATGTGAACAGCGAACCCCTAGACCGGGTGGAAGTGCGACAGGCAATCGCCTCTTTAGTCGATAGAAACTTAATTAATGAAAGGGTGCTGCGAGGACAAGCTGAACCTCTTTATAGTCTGATTCCTACTACTTTTGAAAGTTACCTTCCCGTGTTTAAGGAAGCCTACGGAGATGCTAATTTTGAGCAGGCTAAACAACTGTTAACAGAGGCGGGATTTACTCCCGAAAACCCCGCTGTAGTTGAACTTTGGTATGGTGCGAACTCCCAGAAACGTCAAGAGTTGGCGGCTACTCTCAAGGCTTTATCTGATAATAATTTGGGGGGTATTTTACAGTTACAACCCCAAAGTGTAGACACAACTACGGCTTTTCAAAATTTGGAGAAGGGAATTTATCCCACTTTTATTCTCGATTGGTATGCGGATTTCTTGGACCCTGATAACTATATACACCCCTTTCTGGATTGTGCTAATGGTTCCCCCGAAACGGGATGCGTCGAAGGTGCTAGTCAATATCATGGGTCCTTTTATTATAGCGATCGCATGAATCAGTTAATTCGACAACAGCGCACTGAAGCTAATCCTGAGACTCGACAAGCTATCTTTCACGAAATTCAACAACTCCTGGCTGAGGATGTGCCTTTTATTCCCCTATGGCAAGACAAAATCCATGTTTTCGCCCAAAACAACATTCAAGGGGTCAACCTCCAGGCTAATCAACAGTTCCCTTTCTGGCCTTTGGCTAAATTCACTTCTCAATAACTGATAGCTGGGACGGGCGCTATGCTCTACTGTCCCATTTTGGGGGTCGGTTAACCAACCAATCCCTATCAGCCAACCCCTCCCCCTACCTAGTAGGCGGCGAGTCAATATATGGCTCTCAAAACTTGTGGTCGCTGAAGATCCTTAATGGTTCTACTTCCCGTGCAAAATAGCACCGTGGATATTTCGGCTACCAGAATGTCTACCAAACTATCAACAGCAGCCTCTGACTCAGCCGCCGCCTGTAAAAAAGGCCACGCTAAACCCGCTAAATCAGCACCTAAAGCGATCGCTGATGCCACATCTAAACCGTTGCGGAGTCCCCCAGAAGCAATCAGAGGAATATCAGGAGAGTTTGCCCTCACCTCAGTGATACACTCAGCCGTCGGTAAACCCCAATCTGCGAAAGTTTCCCCTAAGCGCCACTGACGAGGATCTGTCGCCCTCTGTCCTTCTATTCTTGCCCAAGACGTACCACCCGCACCAGCCACGTCAATGGCAGCTACTCCCGCATCTATCAGCTTTTTAGCCATAGTAGCTGATATGCCGTTACCGACTTCTTTGGCAATCACCGGAACTGGCAGGCTACAGCATAAATCGGCAATTTTGTCAAGTAGTCCTCGGAAATTAGTATCGCCTTCGGTTTGAATGCACTCCTGGAGAGGATTGAGATGCAAAATTAGGGCATCGGCTTCCAGAATATCAATTACCTGCTGACATTGCTCTAAGCCATGGCTATAGTTTAGTTGAACTGCGCCCAAATTAGCGAATAGCAGAATATCAGGAGCGAGCGATCGCACGGCGAAAGTGGGGGCTAATTCTGGCTTTTCCACTGCCACCCTTTGGGAACCCACCCCCATGGCAATTTTATGTTTGAAAGCAGCCCTGGCTAGGCGGGTATTAATTAGTTTAGCCTGTTCTGTGCCACCAGTCATCGAGGAAATTAACAACGGTGCACCCAGGGACTTACCCAGAAACTCTGTGGAGACCTCTACCTCCCCAAGATTAATTTCCGGTAGACAGCAGTGGGTAAACCGATAGCGATCGAAACCATTGGTTTTTTGGCGGAATTGTACATCAGACTCTAAACAAATTCGCAGATGATCAGCCTTGCGGCTTTCCGTGGAAAATTCCATTTTTCACAGTTCCTAATTAATATGGATACCTTGGACTTATTCTGACTTTAATTCTATGCGATCGTATCCATCTACCTCTTCCAGATATACTCGCACCTGTTCATCCCTAGCCGTCGGGAGTTCCTTGCCAATAAAATCCGCTTGAATGGGTAGTTGTCGATGACCGCGATCGACTAAAACCGCCAGTTGGATAGTCTCCGGTCTTCCATATTCAATTACCGCATTCAAAGCCGCCCTAATAGTACGACCACTATAAATTACATCATCCACCAAAACCACTTTTTTACCGGTCAGGTCAAAAGGGATTTTAGTTTGTGCGGGAGTTCGCATCCCCACTTTATCTAAATCATCCCGATAAAAAGTAATATCCAAAGCGCCACGAGGAACCGTCAACTGTTCCAGCAAGTTGATTTGGTTCCCTAACCTTTCCGAAAGGGCAACCCCCCGCGTATATATTCCCAATAATACCAGGTTAGATAAATCTCCCCCCCTTTCCACAATTTGCGATGCTAAACGGTTTAAAGTTCGCCGCATTTCTTCAGCAGATAGAATCTCGACAATTTTACTCATGATTCAAGTTGATTGCTTCACAAAATGACTGGTTTAGATATCTGCCCCATCTCTATATATGCTGACCAGATTATGGGCTCAATAATGCCTTATTTTTATTGCCAAAATATTGCCCTAATTATAAATAGTATAAAAGTCAAACCCAACCATAAAAAAACCGCGTGACGGGTGATGGTCAGCGCCCGTTCAATAGTTTCTGAGGTAATGGGGGAAATCGGATCTCCTAAAGTAGGTTTATGTTTAACTTTTCCTCCATATTGATTCACTCCCCCCAATTGTACTCCCAAAGCTACAGCATAGGCGCATTCACTCCAACCGGCATTAGGACTAGGATCATGAATAGCATCTCGGCGACATATTTGCCAAACCCGTCTAGGTTGACCGGACAACAGAGCAACCGTAATTACACTGAGGCGGCAAGGAAGCCAAGTCAGAACATCCTCCAATTTAGCACTAAACCATCCTATATGAGTATAAGGTGCTTCACGATAACCAATCATTGAATCAAGAGTGCTGGCAGCTTTATAAGCCCAAGCCAGAGGAACACTTCCCACTGCTGGTATCAGTAAACCAATAATCCCATAGAATAGGGGAGCCATCATACCATCGATCGCATTTTCGGTAATAGTTTCCACAATAGCCCGTTCAATTTCAGGTTTCGATAACTGTTCGGTATCTCGACCTACATACTGACTTAATCGCTGGCGACTTGTTGGCAAATCCCCCCGTTGCAGAGCCTCTTGTACATCCTCAGCCGCTGCTCGCAAACTCCTAGCAGCAAAGCAACTAGCTAAAAGAATACTTTGTAGCCCCACACAGATAATACCATGAAACGGCAATTGCACGGTCATAGTTTTAACTGCTGCCACCATCAGCCAACTGACCAATCCGCTACCAATGACCAAAATCAACCCCACCCAAATTCCCGCCAGCTTTTGAGATAAAGGACTCTTCAAATATCTCAGAACTGGTTGAGTGAATTTGGTAATCACCCAACCCATAACTTGAACTGGATGCAGCCAATTCCACGGATCACCGATAGCATAATCCAAGCCAGCCGCTATTGCCAAAATTACTATTGTTGGGAAATCACTCATTTATTGACTGCCATGTAATCCTTCACTGCCTCCATACAATTAAACCACAAAACTAGCTGACTCTCCCTGAGCCGCCTGCCAACTGAGGGCATCATAATAAAGGTCTTCCAGAGAGATGCTATACAGAGCCTCCTTTAATTTTTCATGGAGACGATTCCAGAGAGTAAATGTTACCCAATCCTCTATTTTTTCAGCATCAGGTTGATGGTTAGATAAAGGTTCTATGGTCTCACCAACTGCTTCCAGAATTTGTCCCAGAGAAATTTGAGCAGGTGGATATGCCAACTGATATCCCCCATGAGCGCCTCTTACAGAAATTACTAGCCCCCTTTGTCGCATCTCAATTAGTAACTTTTCCAGATAGGGAGCGGGAATATTTTGCCGAGAGGCGATCGCTCGCACCGAAATCGGACCCTGGTTTTGCAGCACCGCTAAATCTAACAAGGCTTTAACACTATAATGTCCGCGAGTAGTTAACTTCATTAATCCCTTTCAAATTAACAGTGATTTTTGTGTTTATTGGCTTGATAGTCTCGTCAGTTGCTACCAACCTTAACCTAGACTACTCATCCGTATCTATCTAGTGGAATTTACGGATACATCATTGATTAACATTATTTAATCCGTCCTGCCTAGATTCTAACTGAGTTTGACCTCAACCAGCGCGAGTAATAGCTCTGGGAAACCACAAACAGGTAAGCCTTTACACAATCAGCTATCCGATGATTACATCTGTTAAAAATGTTAATCATTGAGATAAATAATTCTGCAATCTTAGTGTAAGATGGTATGCAGGTACCAGGTCATCGTGAACAGTTATGGTTGTCGGAGCGATAACCATAACTGGGGTGATGACACCATCTCGAATATGCAAGGGAAGATCTCATGGCTAAGAAGAACAATTCGGAAACTCAACCACAACAGCTCACTGGTCAAGAACTCTTAGAAAAAGTCCGACATCTCGGCTACATGAAGAAAGAAGAGAAAGCTAAAAAATGCGGATACTATACGTTAACCAAAGACGGTATAGAGCGAGTTAATATGATGAAATTCCTTAACGCCTTAATAGAGGCAGAAGGAATCGAACTAGATGGGAAACCAAAAGGAAATGGACGCGGCGGACGCTCTGCCAGTTATAGAATTACGGTTCAATCTAATAACAACCTGTTGATTGGGTCAGCCTATACGAAGCAAATGGATCTGCAACCCGGAGATGAATTTGAGATTATTCTGGGACGTAAGCACATTTATCTGAAACAGGTAGGCTCGGAAGATTAGCAGAGTTGATGCAATTGTGAAAGTAGTATATTGTCTAGTCTTGATACTTCTATAATGCTGAGAAACTAGGTTTTCTCAGTGATTCAAATGCGATCGCATACCTATCGTTAGCATCTGAGCAGCACCAAAAAACCCCTCAAAGCCATAAAAGACAGAGGGGTATCTTGTGCTGCGTCTGAAGATTTTAGGTCGCAGTTAATAAATAGCAGTAGCAGCCTAGGATGGAATCGGTACAGATTGCAGTAGGACTTCAATAACGGTCTTAGAACGGCGACCACCACCAGTAATCAAGCGATGTGAAAGGACATGGGGAGCCAATAATTTAATATCATCAGGAACGGCATAATCTCGTCCCGATAAAAAAGCCAAAGCCTGGGTAGTACGATGAAGAGCGATCGCCCCCCTAGGACTCACGCCCAACATAATATCCTCATGCTCCCGTGTAGCGCGAACCAAATTAAGAATATACTGCTGTAAAGACCCATCCACCTGGACTCTCTGACATTCCTTTTGCAGAGTCAGAATATCCTGTAAACTGAGACAGGGTTTAAGTTCATCAACCTGTACCCCCTCACTCAAGCGTCGCAACATTTGCAACTCTTCCTGTTCACTGGGATATCCCAAAGTTAAAGACAACATAAACCGATCCATTTGCGCTTCTGGGAGAGGGAAAGTTCCCTGATACTCAATCGGGTTCTGAGTCGCAATCACAAAAAAAGGCTTCTGAACCATGCGCGATACCCGATCAATCGTCACCTGTCTTTCTTCCATGACCTCCAACAAAGCCGACTGAGTGCGGGGTGTAGCTCGGTTAATTTCATCAGTAAGTAAAATATTAGCAAATACTGGCCCCGGCAAAAATTCAAACTCACCACTGCTAGGATTCCAAATATTAGTACCAGTAATATCGGTTGGTAATAAATCCGGTGTACATTGAATCCTCTGGAAAACTCCATCAATAGAACGAGCCAAGGATTTAGCCAGTAAAGTTTTACCTACTCCGGGTACATCTTCCAACAGCACATGACCCCCCGCCAGCAGCGCCACCAAGGTTAGGCGAATTGACTCTTCTTTACCAACTATAGTCCGACCTAAATTTTGCTTTAATCGTTCAATACGTTCTCTCATTCAATTCTCCGGTGATTCAACCCTCTGAGTGAGAGGATACAGCATTTTTGACCGTTGCACAGCTATCCGCAGACTATCTGTATAGATATTTTCTAACACCATCTGCTCATAGCCCCTTTCCGCCACGATTTCTGATGGCTGCTCGCGCCGGGGAAGCGATCGCTTTTACATCCCCATTAACCTGAGTTGTGTTCGAGTTCGGAGAGCTATTTTTCCTCATCTGTCAACTACAATTAGGGGAGATTTATCAGGTGTAATTATTCTCAACTTCTGCCACAACTGGACTCCGCCGCCCCCCTGCCCATCTAAATATTGATTGTCTTGGGTGATCACTAATCATTGGCCATAGAGCGCGAAAGCAGAGGATGCCAATGTGTTACTGAAGGGCGATCGCCTCAAACCCCGCCAATTCTTGCCCACCAAGAATTCCCAGACCTCAACAGACAGCAGTTTCGACCAACCAGAGATTATCCGCTATAATATTTATTATGTGCGAGACGTTTAGGAGTCAAATAAGGCTGCAATGCCTGAAATAACCTCCTA
>NZ_JARPLU010000154.1:0-10855 GCF_032349615.1 Limnospira sp. PMC 1279.21
CGCACGCATGATTGGATTTTACCATGAAGAATCCGACTTGATGAGTATGTCGTCAAGGAAATTTGGCATGGTCTGGGGTTTGACCGTATACTCATTATTGAGTTGCGAATCTTTTGGGGTATTGTACCTTATTGTCCTAAGATATTAAGCAAATCTTGGATTAAATTCTTGCTCCCAGATCATACAAATTAGCCGACCAATCACTCAAATAGCCATCAGTCTGATGATGGAAATTCTGGAGGTAGTAACCAGGATAGCCCTCCGTATCAATTTCCCGCGCAAATTCCTGATATCGCTTCTGATTAGCACGTTCTTGCATTTGCAGCATATCCCACCATAACAGCGGATAGTAGCGCAATATATCTTCTATCGGCGTATCAAACAAAATCGAGGCGGGATAAACCCCCCTTTCCGCCTCCTCCCAATCCCTTTGATATATTTTCTCCAAAGAGTCCCGAATTTTGTTAATCACCTCTGGTTTCAGAGGTTGAGGTCTACGCTCTGGGGTCGGTGGTGCTACCATCTCCAGCACTTGATTGCTCAAAGTTTTATGAGCCAAACTTAAAACGCTCTTGCTGTACTGAAACGCCTGATAAGTTAGTTGAGTTAAGGGATCTGACATGACCAGTGAAAAATCTCTAAATGTTAAGAATTGTAATTGATTTTAACAATTTTATCGAATCGGGGGGGTTAAACAAAAAATCACCCCCCTCTGGGGGTGACTGGCTAAGTCTCAGAATAGAAGTTCTGAAGATTAGCAATCGTAGTAGAGAGAAAACTCAAACGGGTGAGGACGTAACCGCATGGGGTTAACCTCATTATCGAGTTTGTAGGAAATCCAGTTAGTAACAAAGTCTTCCGTAAACACCCCACAATCCGTCAGGAAGGCATGATCATTTTCCAGAGCTTCCAGAGCCAATTCCAAAGAACCAGGAGTTGAGGGAATCTTGCGGAGTTCTTCAGGAGTCAGATCATAGATATCCACATCCAGCGGTTCGCCGGGGTCAATTTCGTTCTTAATGCCATCAATACCCGCACAGAGCATAGCCGCAAAAGCGAGGTAGGGGTTAGCCGTAGCATCAGGACAGCGGAACTCAAAACGCTTGGCTTTGGGGCTATCACCAGCCAGAGGAATCCGAACCGAAGCCGAGCGGTTTCCTTGGGAATAAGCCAAGTTCACCGGAGCTTCAAAACCAGGAACCAGACGCTTATAGGAGTTAGTGGTTGGGTTAGTCAGAGCCAACAAAGCCGGCGCGTGTTTGAGAATACCACCGATATAGTGTAAAGCCATTTGGCTCAATCCAGCATAGCCATCTCCTGCAAACAAAGGCTGACCACCTTTCCAGAGTGACTGGTGAGTGTGCATACCAGAACCGTTATCGTTAAAAACTGGTTTAGGCATGAACGTGACAGTTTTGCCATACTTTTTAGCAACGTTCTTGATGACATATTTGTAAATCATCAAGTTATCAGCAGCTTCTACCAGGGTTCCGAACTTAATACCCAGTTCGTTTTGTCCGCCTGTGGCTACTTCATGGTGATGCTTTTCAATGGGAACCCCACACTGAGCCATCGTTAGCAGCATCTCAGTCC
This sequence comes from Limnospira sp. PMC 1279.21, assembly GCF_032349615.1. Lineage (NCBI taxonomy): Bacteria > Bacillati > Cyanobacteriota > Cyanophyceae > Oscillatoriales > Sirenicapillariaceae > Limnospira > Limnospira sp. PMC 1279.21. The sequence goes on from NZ_JARPLU010000154.1 coordinate 1,594, forward strand.
GCAAGTCTTGCATAGTATCTGTGGGGGATACAGGGAAGTAACCCTCTTTATAACGGGGTTTATAGCCTAAGTTACCTCCTGGTTCTTCCCGACCAGAATTCCAACGGCCCTCAATGGAGTCTAAAAAGTAGTAACCAGAGTGTTGATTTTGGTCAAAGCGGACATCATCAAACACAAAAAACTCAGCTTCTGGACCTAAAAAGGCTGTATCGGCAATACCTGTTTCCTTCAAATAGTCAATCGCCTTTTGAGCAATCACCCTCGGACAGCGACTATACCATTCCCCCGTCCGAGGCTCTTTGATGCTACAAATCACGCTCAGGGTCGGTTCCGCCATGAAGGGGTCAAACCAGGCTGTTGTCGGGTCTAGCACCATCATCATATCGGATTCGTTGATGGCTTTCCAACCCCGAATACTGGAACCGTCAAAAGCCACCCCATCGGTGAAGGAAGTTTCATCAATCTGATCGTAGTATACGGTCAAATGCTGCCAGGTTCCTGGCATGTCGATAAATTTCAGGTCGATAACTTTAATACCTTGGTCTTGAATCATACTCAAGACTTCTTGGGCTGTCGTGGGCATATATCTCTCCTTAGAATTTCCACTATTTGAGGAGCTTACCAGATTTTCTGACGAAGCACATCTGGTTGATCATAGTGACTTCAATTGATTAAGTTTTGTATTGAGTGCTACACTATGACGCAACCTGGATCAAAATAATTTAAAGATAAAGATATCATAGGGAGATCGACTTGATGCGGGACGCAGTAACGAGCCTGATTAAAAATTACGACATTACCGGGCGGTACTTAGACCGAGATGCCATTGATAGCTTAAAATCCTACTTTGTCACCGGAACCGCACGGGTTCAAGCGGCAGCAACTATCACGGCTAATGCAGCAGAGTTGGTTAAGCAAGCTGCTTCTCAATTGTTTGGCGACCTACCTGAGTTAATTCGTCCGGGTGGAAATGCTTATACAACCCGTCGCTATGCAGCCTGTCTGCGGGACATGGATTATTATCTGCGCTATGCAACTTATGCTTTGGTAGCAGGCGATACAGATGTTCTTGATGAGCGTGTGCTACAAGGCTTGCGCGAAACTTATAATTCTCTTGGGGTTCCCATTGGTCCAACTGTTGTTGGTATCGGTATCCTCAAAGACTTGGTGACTGAGAAGGTTCAAGCTGCGGGTATTGAAGTGGGCGCATATTTGGAACAGCCCTTTGACCATTTGATCGCTGAATTGAGCGAAACTGACGTTTAAGATCATTTTCCAGATGGGGAAAATTTAACATAAAAAGGGGCGACATTAATTATTATATGTTCGCCTCTTGTTTTTTCGGGGAAAATTTAACAGTGACCAAAAGACCAATTGCGATTGATTTATTTGCTGGGTGTGGGGGGATGTCTCTGGGTTTGGAGGCGGCGGGGTTTGATGTGGCTGTGGCGGTAGAGTTTGATGCTGTTCATTGTTTGGTACATCATTTTAACTTTCCCTACTGTCATACAATATGCAGAGATATATCAAAAGTTACAAGCGCCGAAATTCTGGAGCAATTACAATTAAAATATCAAGATACACAAGTTGACTTGATTGCGGGGGGGCCTCCCTGTCAGGGATTTTCCCATATAGGTAAACGTCAACTTGATGACCCGAGAAATTCCCTGGTTTTTGAATATCTCAGAATGATTGCGGAAATTCAGCCCAAATACTTTATTTTTGAAAATGTGCCGGGTATCGCTACTGGCAAACATAAACGGTTTTTAAATGAACTAATTACTGAATTTGAAGCTATTGGCTACCAGATCCAAAAGCCGATTAAAATTCTTGATGCTAGTGAATACGGGGCTCCTCAAAAACGAAAAAGACTAATATTAATCGGTAGTCGATTCGATGTGAAAATAGCTGAATATCCTGCCACAAATAAATCGGAAATGTTCACGGTTTATCAAGCAATATCTGACCTAGAAAAGATAGATCATTTTACTAATTATGACCCAGGAATTTCTCCGGCTTTCCTAGAATATGAAGGCGATCGCAAAAAATATTCCTTAGTCCCTAGTGATAGTTTTTCGCTCTGCCATAAACGTACTATTGAGCCGACTGTTTATGGTCATGTTGGCTCGGTTCACACTCCCCTGTCGATCGCCAGATTTGCTGAGACTCCACCAGGTACAGTTGAACCCAAAAGTAGATTTTTTAAACTCTCACCTACGGGATTATGTAATACTCTGAGAGCAGGTACTAATAGCGATAAAGGAGCTTATACAGCACCCCGACCTATTCACTACTCTATCCCTCGATGTATCACTATTAGGGAGGCGGCTAGACTTCATACTTTCCCGGATTGGTTTCAATTTCATCGCACTATATGGCATGGATTTCGGGAAATTGGAAATGCGGTGATTCCGATTCTGGCTAAACAGCTTGGCGGGTCGGTAATTGATGCCCTGGGGGTAGATGTAAATCAGTTAAAATCAACAACTTTGGCACAAGTGCCGGAAAGTTTGTTATCATATAATATCTCTCAAGCCTGTAGTTATTGGGGAATCTCTGACTATGTTATACCCAAGAGAAAACGATTAAGATAAAATAATTTATTTTTGCCAAAAATAGTTAATCTAAGAAGTCTTGATGATATGAAACAACGTCTTGATACATTGCTAGTCGATCGCCATTTGTCAGACTCACGACAACAAGCCCAACGTTTGATTAGGGCGGGGGAGGTAATGGTCAATCGCCAAGTAGTTGATAAACCAGGTACAGAAGTAGATATTTCGGCGACTATAGATGTGAAAGCGCGATCGCCTTATGTATCTCGTGGCGGGGAAAAACTAGCGGAAGCGCTGGAGAAATTCGCGATCAATGTTACTGATAGAATCTGTATTGATGCTGGTATTTCCACGGGTGGATTTACGGACTGTCTGCTACAACGTGGGGCTAAACAGGTTTATGGTATTGACGTAGGTTACGGACAGGTAGATTGGCGACTTCGCAACGATCGCCGGGTGATTTTACGGGAACGCACCAACTTCCGCTATCTGACTCGGGAGCAATTATATCACCAAGAGGATTATACTAGAAACAGTTTTGCTGATTTGGGGGTGGTGGATGTATCTTTCATCTCCCTAACCAAGATTCTACCCGCCCTGTGGGAACTACTACAACCTCCACGAGAGGTGGTATTGTTGGTTAAACCTCAATTTGAGGTGGGGAAGGGTCGGGTTGGCAAAAAAGGGGTGGTGCGATCGCCACTTGATCAAGCCGAGGCAATTTTGGGGGTCGGGTCGAAGGCTGAAAGCATGGGATGGGAGTATCGGGGGTTAACAGCATCACCGATTCAGGGTCCGGCTGGTAACATTGAATATCTGTTATGGTTATCTGATCAAGGTGAAGCTATCCCCAGTTTAGATGCGATCGCCAAAATGACTGAATTCACTCAAATTCAATTCCAAAATGGTCAAGCAAAAAATTAAATTATCCCAACGTTCCCAACCACCGATTTCACCCATAAAGCGAGGCGCTAGATATCTGATCTGTGCTTTGGCTTATGTAACCTGCGGGGTGATTTTAGTAGCGATCGCTATTTCCATTAAAGTCATCGCCCTCCAGTTAGCCCATAGATTTGTGTATCCGATTTTTGTGTTTGGTGACTTATTAAGAGGGCTAGAAATTATTGAGTTATTAAATTTACTGGTTTTTGCCATACTGGGGATGGGATTGGGATTAGCAACCGGTTTGCTTCCCACCCGAGACAGTCGCCGAATCAGCACCATATTTTTAATTATTTTAGTGCCAGTTATTTTAGCCATTCCCCAATATATTAAATACGATCTATGGATTCAGGACATCTCCCAGCAAGACCAAATTAGCAACAGTCAAGCCATGACCATTGCTAACTCATTTTTAGAACGTCGCATTGGACATCAGGGAGTTTTGGGCTTTTATTTATATACAGGTCAATTTCCGATGATTCCCACCAGACAGTCACAAATGCAGGATTTAGATAGACTGGAAAAACAAGTTAACTCAAAATTTGTCAGAGTCAGCGGTATTCCCCCAACCATAGTTAATTGGTTAATGGGAATTTGCTTCTGGGGAATCAGATTATTTTATTTCTCGGTGGCGGCGATAACCGCTACGGCACATTTTCGGGAAGGTCTCAAAATTGTGGGGAGATAAAACCCATTGAGTTCCCGCAAGCCGGGGAAAATTAGCTATGATGATCATGGTGGTGGTTACAGTTGACTGAGATTTGGCTGAATTTACCTAAATTTGGGTGAATGCCTCAACCGGAATTGGGGAAAACTAAACTGTAGCAGAATTACAACCATGCAATCTAACGGTTATTTTATGGCTATTCCTAGTTACCTTATAATTCTGATTGTTGTCCTGGTCATTGTACCATCGGTGATAGCGGTTCTCCTGCGAATGGCGCTACACTATTATTTGATTGACCAAGGAAACCAAGTAATTAGACTCATTAACGGACAGCCTCTCAGGAAACCACCGAAAATAGTCAATTATTTAGAAACTCGACTAGCTGAAGCCAGCCAACAATTGGAACAAGTCAACACTCCAGCAATTATTGATCAGGTTTATAGTCAGCAGCGAGTTTTGTTGATTTCCTGCGAACAAATTGAACAATTGGGGCGCATTCTTCCCAATTTATTACTATCCTTTGGTTTACTGGGAACTTTTATTGGTATTACGATTAACTTATATTCCCTCAGTGAAACGGTCAGCACCACTAATGTCACTGACATTAGCAGTTTACTCCAGGATATTCAAACACCTTTACAGGGAATGGGAATTGCTTTTACTACCAGTTTAGCGGCGATTTTATTTAGCGCGCTTCTGGTGGTGATTAACTTCATGTTTAATACTAATCTGGCTAAGTATCGCTGGATGAGTGCTTTAGAAGACTATCTGGATAATATTTATCAACCTACTCTGAAAGGTCAAACGAAAACTGATAAAATTGTTCAAGAGATGGTGCAGGTATTTGACCAGTTTTTAATCCGTTTTGGTCAAGGTATCCAAACGTCTATCGAGACAGCATTTCGACAAAAGATTGATGAAATTTATGCAACTAACCTGAAAGCTAATCAACTGGCTGAACAGGTTTATAGTCGGTTAATTGATGCTTCAGTGACAGTGACGCAAAGTGCTAAGGATTTTCAAATTGCGGGCGATCGCTTTTTGGAAGTAGCGCGCGCTTTTGAACAAAGCGAGTTCCCCCAACAGCTTTCCAATGCTACTATCAACTTAGCCAATACTCAACGCAGTTTTTCCCAATCAGCTTCCGGGTTGGCTACCTCAGTACAATCGGTGGATTTAGCTGTTATTGAACTGCAAAACTACAGCAAACGCCTGATTAAATTTAGTGAACAAATCCAACAAACTAATCAAACGGCATTAAATTTATTAGAAACCCAGAATCAGAATCAACAATCATTTAATCATATCGTTGAACAGGTGCAAACTGCTTCCCAAGGGTTTCAATTGGCTGTAAATAACCTGGATAGCCTACAAAGGCGCATGGTGAATAAAACTGATAATCTGGAAGAAATTCAGGCGGAATTATCGAAGTTGGTAGTAGCTATGCAAACTTACAGCCAGGGAGTCAATACAGCAGTCGGCGGCGGAGTTGCTGCTAATTATCCAGGGAATTCGATTAATTCAATGGAGTTACAACCAGTAATTTCTGGGTTACAAGAATGTGTGAGTCATTTACAGGACACTAAAAATGAACTTTATCGACTCAGGCATACCATAGAAAAGCAATAATGTCAAGCATTAAAGCTGTAAATAATAAGATTTAAGAGGCAAAAAATATGCGTTATTCCCGTTCTAATCAGAAATCAGAAGAGTTTAACTTGTGGCCATCTTTTACGGATTTAATGGCTAATTCGTTTATGATTTTGAGCCTATTTCTGTTGTTAGCAATTATCAAGTCGATATTTATTCAAACGGTTTCTGATGCGACGGCTTCTCGTTCCGAACAATTAGAAGTACAAATGTCGGAATTACAAAGTAGACTACAACAGCAAACCACTCAGGTGACGGGACTGCAAGGAGAGGTAGCTAGGCTACAAACTGAACTGAGAAATAGAGGCGATCGCATTATGCAATTACAGGGAGAAGTGGAACGCCTCAAATCTCCACCAGTGATTGTATTGCGAGATTCATCATCACGAACATTTGACTCCGGTAGTGCGGTGATTTCGTTAGAATTAGGTGAGTTTATCGATAATAAATTAGTAGCACAAATTAAGGATTTTGCGGAAGATTATGAGGGATATGTGGTAGAAGTCATCGGTCATACTGACGGACAAGTTACAGGGGGCGGTTACAGCAACCTAGACCAAGTATTAGAAGAAGTTGCACGCAATAACCAAGCGGTTACTAGCCTAGTTCCTGGTTCTAATGCGGACTTAGGCTTAATGCGCGCTTTATCAGTTGTCCAAAGATTACAGGGAAATGAAGAATTGCAGTCATTAGGATTAACGTTTAAAGCATATTCGGCGGCGCAATTATATGAGGCTTCGGGAAATTATGCTTCTATTAACCGCACCTCTGACCCCAGTCGCCGCCGGATTGAAATTCGATTCACTCCCAAAGCTGTGGAACAATAATTTAAGGGTTAAAATGGGTTGTACAAGCCCAGACCTCAATTTTACAGTCTCCTTGACCACAGGCGACAATTGAACGCGCCTCAGCTTCGGCCCTATTTACAGCCCAAGCTGATCCAATATTAGAGCCATTAGTGGCGATCGCACCACAACCATTTTTAAACCATACCCGGATCTGACAATCAGCCTGTCCGCAGTATTCTAGGGCGTAACGTTGGGCTTGGGCGAGTGTGGGGTAGTCATGGGAGTAACCCCAGATAGCGGGGTTAGTGGTTGAAGTAGCGATCGCCCCGTAATGATCGCGATTTTGGGCAACAATAGCCCCAGTAGTGATACCTTCAAGCGCAATCAGAATTAACCCAGTCAGACTCAAACACTTAATCATCGGACTTGTACAGGTAGGAAAATAGTCATCACCTTCCCTTGCTGGGGTCGCTGTCGGACAACTAATTTCCCCCCAAGGGCTTGGAACAGATTTTTAGTGACATTTATATTTAAACTTAGACTACCGGTTTCTGGCTGCACCATCAAGACAGGTCCGATAGATTTTAGGGGAGACTTAGGCGCAACTGTAAAAGGGGAATGAGTTTGGGTGTGAGAATGGGACTCTAGCTGCAATTTCAACAACTGTCCGGCGAGTCTTACACCGACTTTAATATGGCTACCAGATGGTAGACTGCGGGTAAAGTTTTCGATCGCCCCGGTTAGCATTTGGTCTAATAAGGTCGGATCACTAACTACAGAGGGTAATTGTTTGGGTAAAATCACCTCTAGGGTATGATTCCGCTGGCTGGCTTGTTTTTGCCATCGTGGTAGTCCGTTTTGGAACACATCTCCTAAAGACATGGTGGTTAACTGCACTCCGGTATTGCTAGGAATTTCGCAAGAGGAGGGGGGATTTGGGGACATTTCCAATTCTACCGCCCGGAAAATCAGGTTAAAGCGATCGATTTGGATGCTACACTCGCGATCAATGGACTCTAAGCGTTTACGGACTACCTCTGGGTCGAAATTCGGACGCTTCAACAGTAGCCGAGTTAAGGTCAGAATTGTGGTTAAGGGGGTGCGAACTTCATGGGCGATCGCCTGTAATAATTCTGCCTGGGATTGTCTAATAGTGTAGTCTGTCCCGACTGATGACCCAACTGTTAATAGGTTTTCAGGTGATTGGGGAACAACTACGGTTTCGGAGGGGTTAGTTTTTGGCTGGGTTGGGCGATCGCATGGTAGGGCTGAGTTTTGCAGCAGCAAACGGCTAAACTGGGTCACAGTTTGATAATGGGGGGCGACTGGGGGAAATTGTGAGGCGATCGCATCTAGTTGAGTAATATAATGGTGATCGTGACTGGGGACGGTTGAGGACTGTTTAACCATGCGTTGGCGCAACAGCAACAGCGATCGCTTGACTAGATCTGGATCAAAAGAAAACAAAAACGCCGGATCGTTAGCAGGATTAACCCCTAACACCATCACTAGGCTAAATTCGGCGGTCAAGACTAAACAAAATCTCTCCCCCATAAGTGGATCGTCTCCAGATAAGGGAAAAGCTGACTGAAAGGGTAACTGATTAATTTTTTCTGCACAAACGGGAATATCCCCCTTGTGGGATGCGGGTAATAACCGAAATCCCCTTTCTCTTCCCCATACTGATCCTACAGACCCGAATTGCGATTCACAGGTCAAAATTAGGGTAGTGAAATCACTCGCTAGACGGGGATTCATTAATACCGGAGATGGACCAGAGATGACATAACCACGATGGGAATAAGGTGGGGGAATATCGCTGATCAGTTGATTGTCATTGGTTGATGAAATTCTCGGATATCTGGGGGGGGTCACTTCTAGGAATTGATTTAAGCTACGAATAGCCCCATACCAGTCGGCTTCGGCTTTCTGGCGGGAATAACGACTGCGATCGCCTATTAGGGCTTCACTAGCTAAAATTTCGCTTAAAGTTGCTACACTAAAATCACTCATAGCTTTCTCTCCATCGTTTCCGATTGATTAGCGCCATTCATATAATTACCCTGACTCTGGAAAATGAAATACTGAATATGGGTTAACTTATCCTATTTTCAGCATATCTGCTATTATGCTCCAGTAGATTCGTAGAACCGAACCCGTCACGCCGTAGAAACCGTTCGTTATCCTATTCCCCTCAGCCAGAACCTACCACTACACTGATTCACTCCACCAACAATTAAACTTATATCAATTTTGACTAAAATTTACCCGCCACGACGGATATTAGTAATTATCAGTATGATTCAATTTAAAAGTATGTTGAATTTGCGCGACAGCTAAGGGTAAGATGGCGGCGATCGCTTGCCAATTCTTACCCTACCGAAAAAACAGGTTTTCGGGATATTTATTTAATAGGTAATCGGTTCCCTGTTTTTACCCAAAAACCTGGTTAATTAATAGTGATTTGCAAATTTTACCCCTTATTAGAATCTTCTAAAATCGGCAGAATTTCATCAACAGGTAAGCCTAAAATTTCGGCGATCGCTTCCGAAGCATAACCCAGGTTATTCAAACGTAGGACAATGTTTCGCGTGATTTCTTCGCGACCTTCCTGGAGACCTTCCTGGAGACCTTCCTGGAGACCTTCCTGGAGACCTTCC
>NZ_JARPLU010000155.1:0-10826 GCF_032349615.1 Limnospira sp. PMC 1279.21
ATGGTCTCGATTGAGCCATTTTCGTCCCATCTGCGGAGTGTTCTTTCATGGACTCGAAGGATTTGGGCGGCTTCCTTGGGTTTGACATATCTGGCAATAGGTTTATCCTCAACCCTTCTCGCTTATTATACCGTATTGCCCTAAAATATTAACCGAATTTGTGATTAAATCATGCTCTCACTCAAATGACTACCGAACTTCAATCGTTAGAAAACCAAATCGAATCCCTACGCCAAGAGGCTGACAGAGCGATCGCCATCTGTGAAACCCTCTCAGGACTGGAACAGTTGCGGATTAACTATCTAGGCAAAAAAGGCCAACTCTCCAAAGTTCTGGGGGGAATGGGTAAACTTGAACCGGAAGCGCGCCCTCGTATTGGGGCGCGCGCCAACGAAGTTAAACAAGCCCTGCAAACTCAACTCGACCAGCGTCGCACAGCCCTAGAACTCGCCCTCATTGAAGCTCAACTAAAAACTGAAACCATAGATGTTACCATGCCCCCTGTGTATCGTCCCCAGGGCAAAATTCACCCCCTCAATGCCGTAATTGACCGGGCTTTAGATATCTTCGTAGGTATGGGCTACACCGTGGCTACCGGGCCAGAAATGGAGAGCGACTACTATAATTTTGAGGCATTAAACACCCCCCCAGACCACCCGGCGCGGGATATGCAGGATACCTTCTACCTACCTGATGGGAATCTGTTACGGACTCATACCTCTTCGGTGCAAATTCGCTACATGGAACAACATCAGCCCCCCATTCGCATTGTCGCACCGGGTCGGGTTTATCGTCGCGATACTGTGGATGCTACCCATGCGGCGGTATTTCATCAACTGGAGTTATTAGCGATCGGGGAAAATCTCCGTTTTACAGACCTCAAAGGCACTATTAAAGAGTTTCTGGGTCAAATGTTTGGTGATCTACCAATTCGGTTCCGCGCTAGTTATTTCCCGTTTACAGAACCCTCCGCTGAGGTGGATTTGGAATGGCAGGGTAAATGGTTGGAGGTGTTAGGCTGTGGTATGGTCGATCCGAATGTTCTCGAAGCTGTGGGTTATGATCCTCAAAAATATACTGGATTTGCTGCGGGGTTTGGGGTAGAACGCTTTGCTATGGTCTTACACCAATTGGATGATATTCGGCGGGTTTATGCTAGTGATCTGCGCTTTCTGCGACAATTCTAAAGGTTCTTAGGGTGGGTGTGGATTTTATGTTTTTGGCAGTTGGGAAATCCTTTAATCGGTCAGTTTCTGGGTTAGCTATAGTTTTGTTGATGCTCTCAGTTGCACAATTGGGGGCGCGCGCTCAAATATTGCCTAACTCTAACTCTAATATCGCCCAAACCACCAGCGATCGCTGTCGTAAAATTTCTGAACCTCGGGGTTTAGTAGTTCGGGCGCGACCTACTCCCAATTCTCCCGTCGTCGGTCAGGTTTCCTATGCTCAACAAGTGACTTTAGCCACTAATGCACAGGGAATAACTGGTCCTGGTGGTCGCTCCTGGGTGGAAATCACTAATCCCGTCCGGGGTTTTATTTCTAACGGCTTTCCCAATAGTTCCGGTAATTTGGTGGACTGTTCTACCGATTTGGCTGAAACTCCACCCACACGACCATCAGGGAGTCTTTGTCGTCAAGTCGATCGCGAGGCGGCTCCAGAAGGTGTCGCGGTCAGGGCTGCTCCTTCCCGCTCATCTGCTCGTCGCGGTGGTGTCGATTCGGGAGAACGGGTACAATTAGCATCTGACTATCGCTTAATTCCTGACCCTGATGGTGAGCGTCGCAATTGGGTTAAAATTACCACTCCGGTGGCTGGATATATCTCTGCTAATACGTTAATTATGTGTCGGTAGTTTCAGCCATTCGTTACCTCTTTCCCCCCATGCTTTTTCCTTTCTAGGGAAGCCGGGGGAATTAATTATCAATTACAGCAAACATTACCCTTTCCCTCAATCCGAATCCTAGGGGGGAGTATGTCAATATAGGTATTGCTGACAGGCTGATTTTAGCAATGTAGCCGCGTCTCGTTGCATTTCGGGAGAAAAATAATAATCATTGTAAAAAGAGGTTTTATCGCCCAAATCCGGGCGCTGATAGGCTAAATTCAGGGTGGTAGGGTATCCGGTGAGTCGGTTAATTAATAGTTGTGGCATTCCTCGGGTAGAAACACATTGAATATAATCATTAGCGAAGGGGATGATTTGAGCGATCGCCTGAGCATTTATCAAGTGGGGAAACTTGCCAAATAGACAATAAATATTATTGTATGTAAGTTGATAATCAGGCTCCCTCTCGGAAAACCAAAGCAGAATTTTCGGGACTTTAATTTTGCTCAATAAAAGCTGATAACTGCTGACCCAATTTTGTCGAGTTTCGGCGATAATCTGATTGACAAAATCGCGATCGCAGGTAGTCAATAACTCCTGATAAGCCGGTTCTGAACCCAACTGTTCACCATCAGAACGTCGGCGGATATATTCCAAGCCTCCGGTATCAAATAGGGAGTTACTCTCACTGCGTCCAGACATGACCTGAACAATGGCAAACTTACCGCGATTTATGTAATCGATTAAGGCAGAATTGTGGAGAAAGAAAGAAGGACCCGCCCCCCCATATCCCAAGTTTAAAACTGGTAATTTCAGCCAATTTGCCAACAAATTAGGATAGGGGCGATCGCCAAAACAGCCAAAAGTCTGTGCCGCGCCTAAACAGGTAAAATAATCACCCTGAGCGAGTGTGTGGGGTTGGGGGCCACGAAAAGATAATCCAGTGTTTCCCAACTCAAACATTTGGTAGTTAGTAATAGAGCGATCGCGTTCTTGATAATATCCCATAATTGATTAGCATTGTTAGCAGCATCTGAAAAATCGAGCTAATTAACCCGATCAATTCTAGCCAGATCCCCCAAAGCCGGACGAGTCCCATCAAGATTATTTGTCAAAGTAATTGGCAAAACATCCGACGCACCCCAGTAATTTACCAACTGTTGTAATAACCAATCCTGGTCATCACGCAAAGCATCCAAACCCGTAGCGCGGTTAATGATAGCAAACCAGACCACACCGCGATCGCGAGTTGGGATAGCCCCCGCCAAAGCACTAACATCAAACAAAGTGCCAGTTTTGACAGCCGAATTTGGAGGAATGCGGCGATATTCCAAAGTTCCCAAATCTCGTCCCGAAACAGGTAATAAATCCGCCACAGTTAAATCTGTATCTCGCAAATGTCTATCCAAAGCGATAAACATAGCCACCGAAGCCCTAGGAGAAATTTGATTTTCATGACCCAAACCAGAACCATTAATCAGGCGAATTTCATCAACGGAAACCCCAGCAGCCTCAGCCGCCAATCGTCGCACCATCTCAGCACCGCCCAAAGTTTCAGCCAACATTTCCGAGATGGGATTATTACTGTAGATATTCATTTGTTTAATAATCTCAGCCAAACTCAGAGACCGATGGCGGATTAGGGGTTGGAGATTAGGCGGGGAGGTGACATATTGCACCGAGCCCAAAATTTGTACCTGTGGTTTTGGCAACCCCGACCCTGAACGGACATATTGAGTAGCTGCTTCTGACTCCCACAGCCGGGAATCGAGGGATTGACGGAGTAAATTACCCACCAGTTGCGGTTCCGATTCATAATTCATCGAAAAATTACCAGCGATCGTCAAATTTCCCCGCACCTGACGAATACCCAACTGATTGAGAGCATATCCCAAACTAAAAGCCTCTTCCCAGACAAAAAAGGGATTTCCTCCCCCCACAATCACCAAATCCCCTTGCAATACCCCATTTTCAATGGGACCAGTTGCGCCAATGATGGTTTCAAACTGATGGTTAACACTCCAGGTTTGCAACGCCGCCAAAGATGTAGCTATTTTAGTGATCGAAGCGGCCGATAAAGGAATATCCCCCCGATGATTAGCCACCGTAAAAGGTCCCGCCTCAATCCATACCCCCTGAGAGGCGCTGGATATGCCACGACTGGATAAACGCGCCAAATACTGTTGGACGATCGCCTCTACTGCTGGATCTGGGCGTTCAATAGAGATAATATCCGATAGGCTGCTTTCCCACATTTGCTGGGAAGTCCTATTCAATTGGTCGCGATTCATCCCAGCCATCTCCAACCATACAGACATAATCCCAGAAGTAAACACATCTAACATCGGCCGCTGTTTCCTCAAAGTCAAACAAAAATCAGATAATTATCAACACCGCAATTCTAGGATTTTCCCGGACCATTAGAATCAGTTTTCTTGAGGATAATTGTAAATGGATAAGTCCTAAACACTGCAGCCAAACCCTGCTTCAAAAGCTTTCTGGCCCTGGCCCGATGAGTGGGACTTAACGGTTGCCCCAGTGTGTCAACCACAAAAACGTAATTTTGGTAATTTGGCATTTAAGCTATCTCCCAGATGGGGTAATGTTTGCCTCGGTCATGTTAAAGGGGCTTTTTACGTCTAGCTCACTCGAGATTGCCAATCCACTCATCTCGTTCCTTAAAGATAGACGACAGAGCAACAGGCTGGCGTTCACCTGTGGGTGTCATCACCCCCTTAACGTAGGTCTAATCCTGGACCTGCATCTTGCAGACTCTGTGAGGAGTAATTTCCGCCTCCTGCCGGAAATTACCGGATTTTATGCAAGAGGATATCGCGTACTGAGACACTTAGCGCGAAACCCCTTGCTTTATGGATAAGGGTTATAACCCCGTTTTTTGGTAAAATCTTCAAGGTTTCTCTAACTTGGGTCAATGGGCTTAACTAGCGCACGAATTGCAATTGACGCGATGGGTGGAGATCATGCCCCCACAGAAGTAGTGGCGGGCGCGCTGATGGCACAGGAAAAATTTGGGGTTGATGTCATACTGGTGGGAGATCCTCAGCAGATTGAGGCATCCCTCAAAGAACACCACAGCAACTCACCATTGCCAGAAATTGTCCCCGCCGAAGGGACAATCGAAATGCACGAAGAACCATTAGGGGCGATTAAACGCAAGCCTAATGCTTCTATTAATGTTGCCATGAATTTGGTTAAACAAAAAAAAGCTGATGCGGTTGTATCTGCTGGTCACTCTGGGGCGGCGATGGCTTCGGCACTATTGCGGGTAGGACGCATTCGGGGTATTGATCGCCCCGCCATTGGTGCTGTGTTACCTACTATGGTGCGTTCTTCCCCGGTTCTGATTCTGGATGTGGGGGCTAATGTTGATTGTCGTCCTAAGTTCCTAGAACAGTTTGCTGTTATGGGAAGCATCTATAGCCAGTATGTTTTGGGTGTTGATAACCCGACTGTGGGATTACTCAATATTGGTGAAGAATCTTCTAAGGGTGATGATCTGGCGGTGCGGACTTATCAGATGCTACAAGAAAATTCTCTGATTTCTTTTGCTGGAAATGCTGAAGGACGAGATGTACTCACTGGTAAGTTTAATGTGATAGTTTGTGATGGCTTTGTGGGTAATGTACTATTGAAATTTGCCGAGGGAGTCGGAGAGGCGGTTCTCCAATTGCTGCGGGAGGAGTTATCTTCGGGACTGCGATCGCAACTGGGGGCTACTCTGCTGAAGCCTAGTTTAAAACGCTTTAAACAAAGGGTTGATCACGTTGAACATGGGGGAGCTTTACTTTTGGGTGTAGCCGGAATTTGCATTATTGGTCATGGGTCTTCTAAAGCCCCGACTATTTGTAATGCTATTCGCATGGCGCGAGATGCGGTTAATAATGAAGTGCTAGAACGCATTAATTTACAGTATCAAAAACACCAAAAACAGGCGATTGAACAAGACTCATAATCTGGCGATCGTCGGATTTGGTGATCAGCTATATGCTCTGGGGAAAATTAATAATTGATCATTGTTAATGTCAATTATCGATTTTACCCCCCCCCTGCACCCTAACCACTCACATTTTGACCCCTTTCATAGAAAATAATTAAGGATAAATGACAACCACAGGTATAGCTATTACAGGTAGTGGCGCGGCTACTCCGTCGGTTTTACTCGATAATAACCAACTTTCTCAACTGGTGGAAACCTCCGATGAGTGGATTAGTTCCCGCACAGGTATTCGTCAACGGCGCTTGGCGACTACAGAGGTAACACTTAGTCACATGGCGGCATCGGCTTGCGCAAATGCGATCGCTATGGCTGGTTTACAACCTACTGATATTGATTTAATTATTCTCGCTACTTCCACCGCTGATGATTTATTTGGTAGTGCTAGTCAAATACAAGCACAAATTGGCGCGACCAAAGCGGTGGCTTTTGACTTGACGGCGGCTTGTTCTGGCTTTGTTTTTGGCTTGGTCACTGCTAGTCAGTTTATCCGTAACGGAGTTTATAAAAATGTGCTTTTAGTGGGGGCGGATATTCTCTCCAGATGGGTTGATTGGTCGGACCGCCGCACTTGTATTTTATTTGGAGATGGCGCGGGTGCGGTGGTTTTACAAGCCAGCGATCGCGATAATTTATTGGGTTTTGAACTCAAAAGTGATGGTAGTCTCAATAGTTCCCTTAACCTGGCTTTTCAACCAGAAGCTAAGGCTTTAACTCCCGAAATTACTATCAATCAAGGTAAGTATCTACCCATTACTATGAATGGTCAAGATATCTATCGCTTTGCTGTTAAAAAAGTCCCGGAAGTGGTCGAAAAAGCTCTATTTAACTCCGGCTTAACTGCTGATGATGTCGATTGGCTTATCCTTCACCAAGCTAACCAACGGATTCTTGATGCTGTCGCTCAAAGGCTAAAAATCCCCCCCCATAAGGTGATTAGTAACCTCGCTAATTATGGTAATACTTCCGCCGCTTCTATTCCTTTGGCTCTTGATGAAGTAGTGCGATCGGGAAAAATACAATCCGGTGATATAATTGCTACAGCCGGATTTGGTGCAGGTTTAACCTGGGGTTCGGCAATCTTTAAATGGGGAAACTAATTAAAAGTTAAACCCCATTTTTTACTGTCCTATTTAGCTAAGGTTAACAAGCAAACAATAATGACTAAAACCGCATGGGTTTTTCCTGGACAAGGTTCACAGGCTGTCGGTATGGGTGCCGATTTATTTGATTCACCAGACGCACAACCTAAGTTACATCAAGCTGCTGATATCCTCGGTTGGTCTCTACCTGATTTGTGTCAGGGGGAGGCTGATAAATTGTCTCGCACTCTCTACACTCAGCCCTGTTTATATGTAGTCGAAACTCTCCTCGTTGATGCTCTCAAAAAACAAGGTCAAACTCCCGATTTAGTCGCGGGTCATAGTTTAGGAGAATATGTCGCTCTTTATGCTGCTGGAGTCTTTGATTTTGAGGCGGGTTTGCGTTTGGTTAAACATCGCGCCGAACTCATGGATAAGGCGGCGGGGGGACAAATGGCTGCTCTCATTGGCTTTAATGCTGAACAACTCAATCAACAACTAGAACAAACCGACAATGTGGTTTTGGCTAATGATAATAGTTCCGCTCAAGTCGTGATTTCAGGAACCCCAGAAGCCGTTGATAATCTCCTCAGTAAAATCAAGGTCAAACGAGCCGTTAAATTGAATGTATCGGGCGCTTTTCATTCCCCTTTAATGGCTGATGCTGCTACCCAATTTCAACAAGTTTTAGACTTAGTTCATTTTCAACAGGCTACCGTTCCGGTTTTGTCTAATGTAGACCCTACCCCCGCTACTGATGGGGAAATTCTCAAGGAACGTCTGGTTAAACAAATGACGGGTTCGGTGCGTTGGCGCGAAATTTGTTTACAACTTTCAGAACAGGGTATTCAAAAAGTGATAGAAGTCGGTCCTGGTCAAGTATTGACTGGATTAATTAAGCGGACCTGTTCCGGTTTGACCCTAGAAAATTGCGATCGCATTCCGCCATCCTAATTTCTTTAATCCTAATTGTACTGGGAGCATCCCGCTCCCTTCCCAATTAATTATCAATTACTAATTACTAATTATTAATTATTAACTCACTTTCCACCAAAGGTATGGTAAAATGGAACTGGCTGCCTTGGTTTTTCCCCAAAGAATCAGCCCAGATACGGCCTCCCCAACCCGTGACAATTTGCCTACCTATCGCCAATCCTAAACCCGTTCCCCCCACTGTGCGGCGTAGGGAACCCTCCTCCTGATAAAACCTATCAAAAACTTCCTCCAAGCGGTTAGGCTCAATTCCTCGTCCCGTATCAGCCACAGTCACCTCTAACATTCGATCGCCATTAGATTTAGCCTTAATAGTCACCTTACCCTCAGAACTGGTAAACTTGCAAGCATTATCTAACAGTTTAGTCAGCAATTCAACCAACCACTCACCATCAGCTTTAACTAACGGTAAATTATCATTAATTTCTACCTCAATTTTAGGCTTATTTTCCGCATATCTAGCACTCACACCACTAATAGCCAAATCAATACATTCTTCCAATCGCAAAGATTCCGGGTTCCAGTCCACTCTACCACTTTCTAAATGGGATAAAGTTAGAAAATCCTGCACCAATTTCCGCAGACGTTCCGCGTCAGCTTGAGCCGTTTCTAACATCACCTCTCGCATTTCCAAAGGCATATCTGGTTCCTGACTCAAAGACTCCAAACAGACCTGAATTGTAGATAAAGGAGTCCTTAATTCATGACCTGTAATGGCAATCAAATTGCTGCGAGTCCTTTCTAACGCTTCCAATTGCCGATTCAATTCCTCAAGATTTGCATGAGTTTCCGCCTGAATTAAAGCCGCAGCCAACTGAGTAGCGATCGCATCCATCAAAGACAGCTCATCATCTTCCCAACTGCGACAAACCGAATTACACTGATGCAATTCTACCATCCCCAAAAGCCGACCTTGCGACAAAATCGGCACCATCAACCAGCCGCCAATTTCCCATTTTTCAGCCAGTTTAGCCAAAATATTCTCACCCTCATCTATCCCATAATCCACCTCCCCCGGTTCCCCCAAATACACATAACGTTGTTGTTGTAGAACCTGTATAAATAAAGGGTTATTTTCCAGCCACCAAGTCTCCCCCCGTAAAGATTTAACCTTTGTTCCCTCCGGTTGTTCAGGGCACGATCGCAGATATTCATGTTCAATAACAACACTTTGATCAGTAGACCTACACCGATAAATCAAACACCGATGAGCCTGCATTGCTTCCCCAAATTCACGAGTAGCAATTTCCAGAACTTCTTCCGGGTCAAGAGATTGACGAATAGCCGCTGTGATGGAATTAACCAATCGCTCCTTCCACTCCTGAACCGCCAAAGAACGATAAACCCGCAGTAACTTATGTTGACCTGCTTGTAAATAAGTTACCAAACGATGAGCAAACGGATCATTTAGCTGCAAATCTGGCTCAACTTGCTCCTTCGGATTTGGGCCAGCTTTACGTTTTTTTGATTTCCGAGGTTTGACCAGTTTCGTAGGTAAATTAAAGCCACTAACAGCCTCTTCAATTTTACTGTGTATTTCCGGTCGATAATACTTAACTCTTTCTAGTAAAAGTGTCGCCACTTGGGAACAAATCAGACGATTAGAAGTCCACACCCCCTCAAAGGGACGCGCTGGGTCCATCGTCAACTGTTCTGACATCTCGGCATTTTCCGCTAAATCCTCACGTTCAATACAAACCAGACAGCTTGCATAATTCTCCCCTAACACCACTAAATTCCATTCCTGACTCAATATATCTTCCGGTGGAAAAGCCACAGTTTCATAAGCATCAGAAGCATTTTTAAACTCAGTTTCTGGTGCAGCCATCACATATACTTGAGAGGTCAAAGCCGCAATTCGCCGATATCTATGTGCTTCCTGACGATAAAACCTTTCTCGCTGAAATGTAGCAATCACCAAGGGAGAATCTGACCCCGCCAACACCTGATCTTCCATAGCATGAGAAAGGGCAATTAGGGAAGATTTAAAGTATATTTGAGGTCTAATCTGTGGCTGATACTGCACCAATTCTGTTAGAATTGATATGGAAATGCTCATATATTTTTACCCCGCAGATTTTCTTCCCAGGAAATTGTATAAAAGCGATCGCCATAATGGTCACAGGGGTAAACTGGGGGAATATGTACTGATTCTGAACGCGCCAACAACAGCCAATGACCACTTTCCGTCACATAGCCAATTTCTACAATATAGTCGCGATCGCTCATCGGTACCGGAATATACCATTCCTGCGTTAACTCATCGCACTCATATTGTTTCATACTGTGGGGACGCTGCTTATCCATATCGATCCAGGTGACATCGTAAACCCGCAGCGCCAGTTGTTTACCTCCTTTTTGTCGCAAGGGTTCTCGATACTCATTACCAATATCCCAATAAGCATAAGCCCAACTGGGATCTCGTGGCAACAACACGATACATTTCTGATTATAGCCACCCGGTAAATCCGGGAGTCCTTCATCTACATCCAAACCTATAATTTCGCCATCATCCTGTTGACCTACATTGAATTTTTTCGATTCCACATCTAACTGACTGCGATCGTCTCCTCCTCCCACTACCCATGCTTGACCACCTGTTAGCGTTGCTTGCTTCAAATTCTCATCCGCCTCTCCATCCCTTTCCGACACCTCATCGGAGGAATCTCCTAACTCAATTTCCGCTACCTCAGAAACCTCCTGAGTTTCCGCATCTTCCACAACTTCTAATTCCGAGACCCTTTCCGAATCCGAATCCCCAATATCTGCTACCTGGTAACTCTCCTGACTCTCCTGAGTTTCCGCATCTTCCACCACCTCTGATTCCGAGACCCTTTCCGAATCCGAATCCCCAATATCTGCTACCTGGTAACTCTCCTGACTCTCCTGAGTTTCCGCATCTTCCACC
>NZ_JARPLU010000156.1:0-10794 GCF_032349615.1 Limnospira sp. PMC 1279.21
GTACTTCTTCAGTTACTACTTTTTCGCTCCTGTATATTTTTTTTTGAGACTTATATCGTGCTGCTTTAAAAATCTATCTATCATGGTCGTACTGACATTTATGCCCAGCTTGTCTCTGAGCTTATCACTATATTGCCATAAGGTCAGGTCGGGGTGGGCTTCTACAATATCTATCACGGCTTCCTCATGCTTAGATAAAATGCTTTTCTTTTTAGTGCCACACTTACGAGGAGATAAGTCTCCCGTTAATCGATACTGTTTGACCAGTCGCCTTACCGTGTCTGGACTCACCAAAAAGCGTTTCGCTACTTTTCGGATAGAAGTGTCTCCTTTTTCATAGGCTTCTACTATCTTTTTCCGAAAATCTAAAGAGTAACGGCTCATGGTAGTTGGTTGTGATAACTTATACAATAGCCATACATTATACCGTACTGTGTGTTTTGTGTAAAGGCTGTAAAGCCCAGATAGAAGTGATTAAGGGTGTAATAAAACAACATAAGACAGCACCCCAATCAGCCTTGATTAGCAAGCTAAATCCGATAATACGGGGATGGTCAAATTACTATTCAGGGGTCGTTTCAATAGAAACCTTCTCTAAGCTAGACCACATAATTTGGCAAATGTTAAGGGCATGGACAGTCTCAAGATGCGGAAAGGCAAACTACGAAAAACTGAGTAATTATTTCAGACCTGGAAAAGTTAAACTCAGTAATGGGAAAGAAAGACAAGAAAGTTGGATGTTCCAAACCAAAGATGGGTTACATCTCCACAAGCATAGCTGGACGCCAATTGTCAGACATACCCTAGTGCGCCCGGATGCAACACCATACGACGGAAATTGGACTTATTGGGCAACCAGGAAAGGTCAGGCAATCGATACACCAACAAGGGTAGCAAAACTACTTAAAAAGCAAAAAGGTAGGTGCGCCTGGTGTGGGCAATACTTTACCCCATCAGATTTAGTTGAAGTAGACCACATAGTACCTCGAAGCCAAGGTGGTAAAGAGGAGTACAAGAATCTTCAACTATTGCACCGCCACTGTCATGATGATAAAACGGCACTAGATGAAGCCGATGCTGTGTCCTTAACAATAACAATGGAGCAATCAAACTAGGAGCCGTGTGAAGGGAAACTTTCATGCACGGTTCTGAATGGGAGGGGGTGAAGGTGACTTCACTCTCGACCCCTAATCAACTGGCACGGTAATGGGCGGGCATAGAACCCGAACTCCCCAGAGACACGATTGGTTGAGAAAGGTAAAGCGGCCTATAAGTCCTCTGTAGTCGGTTAATCAACGTCAGACTCAGGGCAAAACTATTCATTAGCCCGAAGCGGAAACGACTTAGGGGTGTATGCGGGCAAAAGTTCCCGCAACACGGTGAGAATGCCACCTGTCACGAGGGATAAATCCTTGTCCCCACCCCCACCTCGCGGAACGCAGGTGGCGGAGCATTCATGTGTGAACGTTGATCACTTCTTGCTCTAGGCTGACCGGTGGGATCATTCTAGGTACTTTCGGAAAAATGTAAAAATATTGCAACGGCCTCCGGTATGATCACGTTACGCATCTCGATCTAAGGGAACGCAAAATACAATTATGCGAATTTTATTTGTAGCGGCGGAAGCGGCACCCCTGGCCAAAGTCGGGGGTATGGGGGATGTCGTGGGTGCTTTGCCCCAGGTCTTGCGGGCAATGGGCCATGATGTCCGGGTATTTATGCCCTACTATGGCTTTTTACCAGACAAAATCAAAATACCCAAGGAACCTATATGGTGGGGAACCGCCATGTATCAAAAATTTGCGGTTTTTGAGACGACATTTCCCAAAACTGATGTTCCATTATATTTATTTGGACATCCTTCGTTTATGCCTCGTCGGATTTACTATGGAGAAGATGAGGATTGGCGGTTCACCCTATTTGCGAATGGGGCTGCTGAATTTTGTTGGAATTACTGGAAACCCCAAATTGTTCACTGTCATGATTGGCATACCGGGATGATTCCCGTATGGATGAAAGAAACCCCTGATATAGGTACTATCTTTACCATTCATAATTTAGCTTATCAAGGACCTTGGCGCTGGTTTTTGGAACGGATTACCTGGTGTCCTTGGTTTATGGAAGGTCATAATGTCATGGCGGCAGCGGTTCAATTTGCTGACCGGGTAACTACAGTATCTCCCACTTATGCTAGTCAGATTCAAACGGCTGGCTATGGGGAAAACATGGAAGGTTTGCTCTCCTATATAAGTGGCAAAATGTCGGGGATTCTTAATGGGATTGATACGTCGTCTTATAACCCGGAAAACGATCGCTATATCGTGGAAAACTTTAATGCTGATACCGTGGAAAAACGGAAAACCAATAAAGTTGCCCTTCAGGAAGAGTTAGGACTAGAAGTTAACTCCGGTGCCTTCCTGATTGGTATGGTAACACGACTGGTGGAACAAAAAGGACTCGATCTAGTAATTCAAATTATGGATCAGTTTATGTCCTTTACTGATTCCCAATTTATTTTACTGGGAACAGGCGATCGCTATTACGAAACCCAAATGTGGCAAATGGCATCCCGCTATCCGGGGAGAATGACGACCCAAATTCTGTTTAATGATGCCCTATCACGGCGGATTTATTCTGGTGCGGATGCCTTAATTATGCCCAGTCGTTTTGAGCCTTGCGGAATTAGCCAAATGTTAGCAATGCGTTATGGCTGTATTCCCATTGTGCGGCGTACAGGAGGCTTAGTCGATACGGTATCCCATAACGACCCAGTAGGGGAAGGCGGCACAGGTTACTGTTTTGACCGCTACGAACCTCTGGACTTCTTTACCTCTATGGTTCGCGCTTCGGAGGCTTTCCGCTATAAAGACCATTGGCGGCGACTCCAACAGCGAGCCATGCACCAAAACTTTAGCTGGGAAAACTCAGCCCGGGAATACATCAAGGTTTATGAGGAAGTAGCGGGATACTATTCCTACCAACCCCCAACCCCTGAAGCAGAACCGGAAACTGGTGTCACTACTTAGGGCAACACTCCATTATTAGCTAAAAGACCCGGTTTCTCTAGTTCCTACTGGACACAGAAACCGGGTTTTTCTGGGATAGAATCAACTACAAAGCGATCGCCGTTTTTTGATGAACCCTGGAACTAGCCTCTATAACTGCTTGACGCGCCCATAGGTCGGCGGCTAAGATATCATCCAAACTCGGATTTTGACAATTATCTTGTTCATGGCGCGCGCAGACCATTTCAATGACCTTGGGAATATCCAAAAAGCTAATCTTTTCATCTAAAAACAAAGCCACAGCCTGTTCATTAGCGGCATTTAACACGGCTGGCATAGACCCCCCAGACCGTCCGGCTGCGTATGCTAACTGCATACAAGGATATTTTTGATTATCTGGTGCTTTAAAAGTCAAATTACCAGCTTTGACCAAATCCAACTGTTCCCAATCTGTATAAATTCTTTCAGGCCAAGATAGAGCATATAATAGGGGTAAACGCATATCCGGCCAACCCAACTGCGCCAACACAGAAGTATCCTGCAACTCAATCAAAGAGTGAATAATACTCTGGGGATGAATGACAATATCAATTTGATCATAATCCAAACCAAAGAGAAAATGAGCCTCAATCACCTCGAGACCCTTATTCATCATGGTAGCGGAATCAACGGTAATTTTACGCCCCATGGACCAATTAGGATGTGTAGTTGCATCAGCCACTGTCACCTCGGTTAGCCTTTCCACAGGCCAATCACGAAAAGCGCCCCCAGAAGCGGTGAGAATAATCCGTCGTAAACCCCCAGCCAGAACCCCTTGCAGACACTGAAAAATAGCGGAATGTTCGGAGTCAGCGGGTAACAATTTAACGCCATATTTCTCAATCATAGGATTGACGACAGGTCCCCCGGCGATGAGAGTTTCCTTATTAGCCAGGGCGATATCCTTACCGGCTTGAATGGCTGCAATTGTTGGCAATAATCCCGCACAGCCAACAATACCAGTCACGACAGCTTCGGAGTCTCCATAGCGGGCAACCTCGACTATACCAGACTCTCCCGCTTCTATAATAGGTTGGGGGTCAAGATCGGCGATCGCCTCCCGCAATTCCCACAACTTCTTCTGGTCACAAATAGCGACAATTTCCGGCCGAAACTGTCGCACCTGTTGCGCCAGGAGAGTCACATTACTACCTGTGGCTAATCCCACAATTTTAAACTTATCGGGGTGATGAGCAACAATATCCAGAGTTTGAGTACCGATAGAACCCGTAGAACCGAGAAGAGTAATTGCTTTCATGTCTTTGTAACTTATGTTATTAAATAACCATAGTATCTGTAATTGTCACCCTGATGCAAACCCGATAGGGAAATTAAAGCACAATTGCCAATTCACAATTACCCGATTTAGGAAGATTATTGAGCATAGCCACAAAAGCGCGACATCATCAGTATATATACGGTGGAAATTTACGCTCATAAACTCTCATTATACCCACAGCGATACATCCGCAAGAAATAACCAGGAACCCGAGATTTTATCCCCAATTCTCGCTCACAATTAGACCCGGAATGGTCAAATTCAGCGGCAAAATTAATCAGCCATAAATTCATGGGTTGCGGCCATTGATTAAGGGTGGTCACTAAAGTATTAGTAGCGGTGGAAGAATCACGATTATGGCGATGTGCCAGCAGAAAGAAAGGCGATTTTTCCCGGACCCCTAAATTTTTGAGTTCCCCAGCAATGCTCATCATTTCCCCGGTTTGTTCATGGCTTTTATGAACTGTAGCAATTAAGGTGGGAATATCTGACCTTAAATAAGCGGATATTTCCTCAGCCACAAGTTCGGAGCGATCGGGTTTTTGGTAAGCTAAGTTATACACGACCATCAACCCACCCAATAAAGACATGAAACCGATAAAAGCGATCGCATATCGTCGCCATTGAGATTTTCCGGGCAACTCCCAACTTTTAGCTAACCCGGCGGCTAGGATGAGTAAAACCACGGGAAAATAGATAAACTGATATCGCGCTGCTAGGGTTAAATCCAAACCAATCGCCCAAGCGATCGCGATAAATATCGCCATAATCACCAAAGTAAAGCCTAGCCAAAATTTGATTAGTTTTCTTTCCCTATGACTGGCAAAGTGCCAACCATCAATTAAGACTTTTCCTAACAGGCATAAAACTAGCAAAGCGACGGCACTAGAAACTATAATAATCGGCAAAGGTTGCTTTTCGACGGGTAACATAATCACCATAGTAATCACCCAAGCCACCAGCCGAAAAATCGGATCAATAAAATGATTCCGACTCGGTGAAGTCCAAGCAATTAACTGGCTATCTCCGGTGGAAATTTTCAGAAAAATCGGCAACCATACCAAGACACCTATAGCTGTACCTAATGCGATCGCATAAAACCCTTTCCAGAGTTTCAGCTTGGGAAACCGTAGAGGATCGTAGCGGATATCCTGAATCCAAAATGCGAAAACGATTAACCCTTGCGCTATCAGCAGGAAGATAAAAAAGAAATGGACGGCCATTCCTAGGCTATTAACTATGACAGTCGCCAAAATTAGCCAGACCGGGAGGGAGATTTGTGCTTTGAGACGTTCAACAGCAACGGTGAGACAGGCGAAAGAGGCGATCGCCAAAAACATTGCCAAAGTGTAGTGTCGTGCTTCTTGGGCTAAATATACCCCAAATGGTGAAACGGCCATCAACCCCGCCGCCAGATGTCCGACGAGTACAGATCTAAAACATAGCCACCCCAAGCCAAATATAGCGGGAACCGTAGCGACCCCAAACAGAACACTAAGGGATCTGGCTATATGAATGGAGACTAAATCCCCAGGAGTTCCCCACCAGTGAACCCAGAGATGGGTCAACATAAAGTAAATGGGGGGATGGTTACTTTCAATAAATAGCCTTTCGGGAACCGAAGCGATCGCCATATTATCCCCCAACTGTAGGGGAAACAGCAGTAATTCTGGAGCGATCGCTGTATCCAACGGGACTCTATGGAAACCATGACCCAGACTAAAGGCTAGAGTCGCGAATTCATCACTCCAGATTGGTTTAGCGTCTAAGTTGATCAGACGCAAAATTAAGGCGATCGCGCACCAGACCAGGAGTAATACCAAATTAATGCGATCGTGCTTAACCAAACTTTCCCAGAGATGAACTCGCTTTCCCATATTTACCGCCAGATTTGAGCCTACCAGACGAGTATTGTCTCACGGTCCAGGAAACGGGACAAAAAAAAAGAGAGAACTGCTTGAGCAGCTCTCTCTACCATCAGGGTGCATCTACATAACACAATATAGCCTTTTTGCTATGAGGGGTCAAGCCCCCTATTGTAAAGATTTTGTAAAGAAACCCCCAGCAACCCAAATCGACACAAAAAAACGCACCGGAAGCCAAAAGCATTCCGGTGAGAACATTGGATCATCGAAACTAATCGCCTCGAACCATGAGATCAACCCTCTCAGACTGAGGTAGAATGATGATAGATATTTTGAGTAAAGGAAATGCACCCTGATGAAAAAAACACCCTAATGATCGACGAACTTTCCGATAACTTTGGTAGATTTCCTATCCGTCCCAATCCCTGAACTAGGGGAATCAAGTCGGATCCGAGTGGACAACTCACGGACACTACGGACAAGCCCGATTCGTGTTACCGACCAATCAAGGTTTGCGAGTCTGTATTCATTATTACAGGTCGGTTTCGGAGATTTCAAGGGGTCTATTGCAATCACCCGCTTTTTCTGAAAGTGGGATAACTGTTTTATAGACCATTAACCGGAAAAATCCCCGCCACGCTTGGTTTTGTTCCTGTCCAACTCCCCCAAATCAAGATCCTATTTCTCTGTGGTAGCTAAGTGACTCGGGCTGAAAAATTAATCTCGTACCCCCGTACTGATACACTGTCAAAAGCTAGGAGCGATCGCCATCATGGGAAATATGGATTTCAACACACCAAAGTTAATCCGGTCTTACTGACAACTGAATAGTTTTACCCAGATTTTATTATCGTCAGCAGAGAACCAATTGAGATGGATACTAAAACAAGACGGCAACCGACCCATAATTTAGTGAGGCGACAAGCCACACCCAAAGAACGAGAGTTAATCCATCTGCTGGCTAACCTCGGATGTTCCCAAGCTAGATATGGTCTTAAACACGCCACCAGTAAAGGAGTTATTTCACCGAAAGAAAGACTACGTTTAGCAGAATGGCACTTTCTGAGACTCCAGCAAATACGACGGATAGAAAGAAGTTTAGCTCCCGTGGCTACCCTTAAACGGGTTTATTTTAAAAGTAACCTGGGTCCGCGCGACCTCAAATCTTTAAAACTGGTTTGGGTCGAAGATGACAAAACAAGGGTTAAGCGAGTCCCCCCGGAGTTAGACGAAGTCCTGAGTGATGCCTTAGACAAGGGAGATACTCTCAAACAGATATTTTATATCGTGGAGACCAAAGCTCGGCTATTTGCTTCAACTCCTGATGGGGGTAAAATCCCTCTGTGGGTCAAAGAATGGGAAGATTCAGGCTATGAGGTCAATTTCTTTCCCCCGTCATTTGCTAAGTGGGCAAATATTGTCGATCTTTCTTAATCCGTGAAAACTTGGCTTAACATTCCTCACTATTGAGGAATGTGCCACACCCCAATCAGGGGAGTGTCAATTCTATCTATTTAACCACCCTCCCTCTCAGATGCGATCGCCAAGAGAACAAACTATTCTTTATAATTGACACTTACAATTTTACTCCCCATTCTCCTGCTTAATCGCAGATGTAACCGCCTCACGGAGAACATTCACCAAACAACCTCCTGTCATTTCTCTGGGGGATAAAAGGCTCCCCATGGTAGCTGTTAGTAGTTAATCCGTTAAATTACTGACACTGACGAACACTCAATCATGAAGTTAAGTAAACCCATTGTGAAATCGTAGGAATTGCTTTATACTGAGTTTATCAGTGCGGCGACAAGCAAATTTACTCAAAAGCTCAAGGCTGCTATTCTGGTCTATTAGCTCATCAACCATGGCATTAATCATCCCTGATTCAATTCCATCGAAAGCCAGCAAAGGAGAAAAAATGCTGTTCCGCTTGTTGCGGGATGAACTACCTGACGACTTCTTTGTTTACTATGAACCCATTACCAGCGGATTTTACCCCGATTTTATTATCCTTAGTCCCAGCTTCGGTTTACTGATACTAGAAGTTAAGGGTTGGTCGGTTAAACAAATCCACAAAGCAGATAGTTACTTCTTTCATATTGAACAAGAC
Organism: Limnospira sp. PMC 1279.21; assembly: GCF_032349615.1. Lineage (NCBI taxonomy): Bacteria > Bacillati > Cyanobacteriota > Cyanophyceae > Oscillatoriales > Sirenicapillariaceae > Limnospira > Limnospira sp. PMC 1279.21. The sequence continues at coordinate 8,299 of NZ_JARPLU010000156.1, forward strand.
GGCCAATTAGAGCATTGTCAGTCTCCTCTGAGACAGGCGAAAGGCTACCTAGATGCTCTCCTTAATAAACTTAAAGGCTATTCTATCCTGTGCGAAGATGATGGAGATTATCAAGGGAAGTTGGTATGTCCTATCGGTGTCGGTGCAGTGATGACTAATATCACAGAAGCACAGGCGCGGGAAAATCATATTTATACCTTACTAGAAAAGCCACAGGTCTGCTACAAAGATGAACTGATGACATGGCAAGAAATCGGAGAAAGGGCATTGATTAAACGCCTGGAAGCCATGTTTACGGTGCGATTTAAATTTCCTGATTTAGAAGATGACCAAATTAATACTATTCGAGGGGTAATTCACCCGGAAGCTCAGGTTAGACAGGAACCAGCTAAATCTAGCAGTGTCCCGCCAGGTAAACTGGTGAAGCCGGATGCTATTATTCTGACAACTCTCGATTATCGCCAGGAACAATTGGCACGTTCTTTGAATTCCGGTCATCGACTATTTTCGGGAGTAGCAGGTAGTGGTAAAACGTTGATTCTTCTCAGCCGCGCCAAAATTTTAGCGGGAGGTTGGACAGATACCAAAGTCTTAATTCTCTGCTATAATATTACTCTGGCATCTTATTTGCGATCGCTCATCAAAGAAGACTATAACCTTTTATATCGCCAACGCATTCAAGTTATGCACTTCCATGCTTGGGCAAAATCAGTCCTAGGAGGTCTACCAAATCCTAAACATTTTCAAGACAGAGATATATACGACTATGAAATGGGTACTAGGCTGTTAAATGCACTGCAAAAAATGCCCAGTGATGACAGGTGGGATGCCATCTTAATAGATGAAGGTCATACTTTCCATCCCAAGTGGTTTGAATGCTGTACCGCCGCTCTCAAAGACCCAGAAGATGGCGATTTAGTAATTGTATCCGACCGTTCCCAGAGTATTTATCGCCGACGTAAGTTTACCTGGAAATCTGTGGGAGTGAAAGCACAGGGGAGGATGCGAAAACTTACCCAAAACTATCGCAATACTGAGGAAATATTACAGTTAGCATGGGATATGGTTCGTGATCTATATTCATCAGAAGATGATGAACTGGAAGACGAGGCTTTTCCTGTAGTAGAACCCTTGGCAGCAGTTAGACATGGTAATATGCCACAGCTTCATATCAAACAAAACCGTATGGATGAAATTAATGGTGTGATTGACACTATTAAGAAGTTGGTAAATGAGGGATATAAACCTCATGAAATTGCTGTTATTTACCGCTATAAGTCAGAAAATGAGCGTCAACCTTTTGAGCATCTAATTGAAACCCTAGACCATATTGGCATGGGAGTTTTTTGGGTTAATGATAATAAAAATGACCACAAAAATAACTACTGTTCTAGTCATCCTGGTGTCAGGGTGGTTACGGGTAAATCCGCCCTGGGTTTAGAGTTCAAAGCTGTAATTATCCCGTGGGTGCAGCAGTTTGGTGTGGGTTCAAAAGCAGAGGGTCGTCGGGAACTTTATGTAGCGATGACCCGCGCTCAGGATCTGTTATATTTATTTGGATCAGGTTCTTTTGATTTCCTGAGAGAGTTAAAAATATGCGATCGCTTAGTGGTCGCTTAGTGGTCGCTTAGCGATCGCTTAGTCCCCTTCCTACCCCCTAACCATATCATCTGAAATTGAGGAGGTGTTGGGTTGCGTACCTCCACCCAATTGACGGTGTTGGGTTTCACGGAGTTTCACCCAACCTACTACTCCACCCAATTGACGGTGTTGGGTTTCACGGAGTTTCACCCAACCTACTACTATATCATCTGAAATTGAGGAATTGATTATGAGTGACTCACAAGATGCTGAAAGAATTAGCAAATTGGCTAAGAAAAATGCTTGGACTACGGGATTATTGACCTTTTTCTTTCTGCCGATTGGCTATATTTATACCGGACGTTATAAAGCCTTATTTAAAGGATTTGGAATAGTTGTTTTGATAATGGTTTTTGGCTCCATGTTGGAAGATGATGATGAATTTTTTGACTTAGTAAGAGGTTTGTATGTTGTGGGTGCTACTATTGAAAATGTCCGTGCTGTTAATCAAGCCAAAAAACTGAATGGCGGTTTAAAGCAGAATAATTCAGCCAATCTTCCCTCAGACAATAATGTTGAACTTAAGCTGCTAAAACTTATTAAAAGAAACAGAGAAGTCACCCTGGCTGATTGTGTAATAGAAACCAGTTTAAGTTCTCAACAAGTTCGCGAAACCTTAGAAGAAATGATGAAACAGCAGTTAATTACCATAGATAATCGTGAGAGTGATGGGTCAATTGTTTATCGGTTAATCTAACACTCAGAGTTGCGTAACTCCATCCAACCTACGGTGTTGGGTTGCGTACCTCCACCCAACCTACGGTGTTGGGTTGCGTACCTCCACCCAACCTACGGTGTTGGGTTTCACGGAGTTTCACCCAACCTACGGTGTTGGGTTGCGTACCTCCACCCAAT
>NZ_JARPLU010000157.1:0-10768 GCF_032349615.1 Limnospira sp. PMC 1279.21
ATAGCCCCCCAACTTCAACTTAACAAAACTTAACAAAAAATCGGCGCGACGAGAGGGGTGGGGGGTTGACAACCGGGATGGCGATCGCTATAATTGAAGCCGTGGGGGTAACATGGCTATATGCTTGATTTTTTCCTCAACTAAGAATGAGTCGTCGCGGAAGTCAAGCCCAAAATTTCATAGAAAATCTGAGAGATGAAGTCACCCTAGAAATGGTGTTTATCCCTGGGGGAAGATTTCTGATGGGTTCACCTGGAAATGTGGAAAATTTTGCATACAGAAAAACCACAGCACCGAGTGACGATTGAACCATTCTGGATAGCGAAATATGCGATCGCGCAGAAACAATGGCAACAAGTAGCCAGCTCTTACGAACTAACGAGATCTAAAATGGTATCCTTCGGATTTTGAAGCGGAAAAACTGCCCGTGGAAAAAGTGTCCTGGTATGATTAGGTTGAAGCGATCGCCTATAATCACCAAAAGCACCTATAATCACCAACAGCACCCATAGTGCTAGTCTCAACAGCAAATGATACCCAGGATGTTGGCAGAGGTGCTAATGATGGATAACCTAGAATTCCTACTACAACGGGAAGGGGATAACACTTGGCTACCCCTGGAGTCTCCTGATGTTCAGGTGTTAGAAGGTCGGTATCGCATTGTTTGTCGTGGGTCCCATCAAGATCAGGAAATTGAAATTAGGATTGTTTATGACGCTATAGACGAAGACCCCCCAGTGCGCCGCATTAAGACCCTGAAAAGTTATATGAACTCAGAGGGTTTAATGGTCGTAATCCCCTATACTAGCCTCAAACCCGGAATTTGGGAGTTTTCCTGTTCGCCAGATTTAAGAGCCGGACTTTTAGGAAATACTTGGCGTGCCACAATGAAACTACAGGTACTAGCCAACACTGAGATTGACTCTGAGATTGACTCTGAGGAAATATTGGAGGATGGGTCAGCCATTCAAGATAGCCTACCACAACAGACGGATTTAGAGTCGGTGACACCCACGACACCATCAGAAAAAACCAGTGATTCTAATCTTACAGACCTCTACCCTGGGGAACCTCAGCCAGAAGCCAACCAAGAAACCGCGATCGCACAGGAACTAAGCAGTAGTGTCGCCATAAACGAAACCGCAGACTTGACCGCAGAGGATATTTCCATAGAACTTATCCTAGAACGCCATAGCTATGTGGTCGAGTTTGGTAGCGCCGTTTTACTATCTGGACAGATTAGGATTAAATCTGACCCGGACTCTGACCCTTATATGGAAGCTATCACCTCTATGGTAGTTTCTAATCCTCAATTACAGATATGTTTGCGATCGCCTCAAGCCTCCGAAATTCTCTATGATGTTCGCCAACCCGTACCACAGTCTGTTTTACCTGTGCCATTTTCCGCAGCTATTTATGTACCCTTTGAATGCAAAACCCGATTAGTTTTGGGAGAGGTCGTTTTTTACAGTGATCAGCATCCCCCCGTCCGCAATTCTTTCAATATCACCATGTTGGTCGAACAGTTTTTAGACCCATTACCAGAGGAGCTAGAAATTGACGCTCAACCCAACGAACCCCTAGTCGAAAATTCATTTATACCACTCCCAGCGGCGGAGCCAGCCCCCTTAGCCGTAGTAAATAAAGAAACACAAAGCCAGCCTGTAAATGCTCAAGGTAAGCCTCAGACTGCCCTAGAATTGCCCAGCTTTGGCAATTTTATCTCTGCTGATCCAACAGCACAGACAGAACCCCACCCCTGGTCTAATATCCTTAACATCCCTTCGAGTCCCAATTCAGAGGCGATCGCACTTCCATTCGTCAACCCAAAACCGCCAGCATCCCCTACCCTACCATTAGCCACCTCTACATCCGAGGGTTCTGTCGCCAAAACACCCGAGGAGGGTGCCGGTCAAACAGACCCCAACGAAGACAGCAATACTGACCTGCTCAATACAGACCCACCAGAAACCCCTATCGACTCATCACCAGAGCCAACAGATGCGACCCATACCAATACTTCCACAGCCACTTCCCCGGCAGCGAAAAAGGCTTTACCTCATCTGAATTTAGAAGAGCGATTTTTGAGTCGATTAAGTTCCCTAGCCAAAGATCGAGATCTGTCTCACTGGATGAAACAAGCATCTTCCTCAGCTTCTGATGACACAGCCGTTTCCTCACCAGCAGAACCATTAGTGCCAGACGAGAATCAGACCCCACCACCTAATTATGAATTCAGCCCCTTGGTCACAGAATTGGAAGCCGAGGAAATTGTCGTAGATTATGAATCCCTCGAACCTCCTGTTGTCTTCCCCCAAACCAGGGCGGATTCTGCGGTATTTCCCCAAGGGAAGGGGTTGACTACCGAACCCCCCTCTAGCAGGCCATTTTCAGGGATGGGGAGGCCTTATAGCACCTTGAGAGGAGGGAGTAGCACCACAACACCATCTGTCATACCCGAAGACCAAGAAATTCCGGTTCCGATTTTAGATATCCTCACCGTTAATCCTACCGCCGGAAAGTCTTTAAAAGTTCGCGTGCAAATCCCCGACAACTTGCCCCGCATATATGTCAAAATATGGATATATGATCGGCAGTCCCGCAATATTGTAGACGGGCCGCGTTGGATTACCGAGTTCTCACCCAACGGCTTCGATCAAATTGAAGCAACGGTTGACCTCGACATTATCTATGGCACCTTGGAGATACAGGTAGAAGCGATCGCTGTTGAAATGCTTTCTTCACGGGAAAGTCATAAGGCGATCGTTGGACGCACCGTGAGTCCTACATCAGCACCAACTCTTCCCATGGATGAATCTTCATCATAAATTCAGTTAATCTGAACATCTATTATCGGCATAGCCTTGGGGAGGCGAATCAATTTTGATTCTCATACCAACTGAGTCCCGGCAGGTTCTCAAATAGCCTCGTGGGGATACAGGATTTTGGCAGAAACAGCCCCCTATTCCAGATGCCGATTTACTTGGTGTTTAACAACAGTCAAATCCGGTTGACAAAAAACTTTAAAAATCCGAAATTTCCGCAGCAGAAATGATGGTTTTTAACCCTGTATTTCAACCTCAAAAAATCCTGTTTTCTGAAGATAAAACCGCGTTTTAGGAATTGTAACCATGGTCATCGACTTCTCACACACATTTAAAAAATCTGCCGAAATTAGCCGTAACATCGAACAAGTTTATGGCGAAGATGAACTCATCAATGGCGGCAGTAATTTCCAACCCATCATCGCCATTAAAGACAGCCCCTATCACCTGATGATCAACATGACCATTCCCGATTTATGTGAAGATGATTTAGACATTCTCATCACCGGAGAAGCTGCCATCATTTCGGGAACCCTTAATAATTCCCAAGTTCCCTTTCGTCAACTGATCGCTCTCCCTCAAAGCGTCTGTCGCGATCGCGTTCAAGTAGACTACAATAATGGCATTCTCAACCTTACCCTAACCAAAATCCTCTAGTCCTTCAGAAGTCCCCTAGAGTGCGTCAGACCATAGCCAAATCTGATGCACTCTACAGAAAAATACATAAATAATTGTTAACAGACCCTAGATCAAATCTCAACATAAGTGCTAACATCATCAACTAAACATTCATCAAGCTAGGGGTGCCTGCGAAGTCCAGGCTGAGAGACACCCTTGGAACCTGAGTCCGGCTAGTACCGGCGTAGGGAAGCTGTAACTAACAGAGGAAATACTTATGCGATCTCAATGGGTTGCCAACCGACGTGGACAGGCTAATGTATCTCAAATGCACTATGCCCGCCAGGGAATCATCACCGAGGAAATGCACTACGTCGCCACCCGCGAAAATCTAAGCCCTGATTTAATTCGCGAGGAAGTTGCACGGGGTCGGATGATTATTCCCGCTAATATCAATCATACCAACCTAGAGCCAATGTGTATTGGCATTGCCTCTAAATGTAAAGTCAACGCCAATATCGGCGCATCCCCCAACTCTTCCAGCCTCGAAGAAGAAGTAGACAAGCTGAAATTAGCCGTTAAATATGGCGCAGACACGGTTATGGACCTGTCTACAGGTGGAGGAAACCTCGATGCTATTCGCACCGCCGTCATTAACGCTTCCCCGGTTCCCATTGGTACAGTACCCATTTATCAAGCCTTAGAAAGCGTTCACGGTAGCATTGAGAAACTCACTGCAGACGACTTTCTGCATATCATTGAGAAACACGCCCAGCAGGGAGTCGATTATATGACTATCCATGCTGGCATTCTCATTCAATATCTGCCCTTAGTCCGTAACCGGATTACCGGAATTGTGTCTCGTGGCGGTGGTATTATTGCCCGGTGGATGCTCCATCACCATAAGCAAAATCCCCTCTATACTCATTTTGATGACATTATCGAAATCTTCAAAAAATATGATGTCTCTTTTAGTTTGGGGGATTCCTTGCGTCCCGGTTGTACCCATGACGCATCAGACGAAGCACAACTGGCTGAATTGAAAACCTTGGGACAGTTAACTCGCCGCGCCTGGGAACATGATGTGCAGGTGATGGTAGAAGGTCCTGGTCATGTGCCAATGGATCAAATTGAGTTTAACGTTAAAAAACAAATGGAAGAGTGTTCCGAAGCGCCTTTCTATGTGTTGGGTCCTTTGGTGACAGATATTGCGCCCGGTTATGACCATATTACGTCTGCTATTGGTGCGGCTATGGCGGGATGGTATGGAACTGCTATGCTCTGTTATGTGACACCTAAAGAACATTTAGGACTCCCTGATGCTGAGGATGTCCGTAATGGCTTGATTGCCTATAAAATTGCCGCTCATGCAGCAGATATCGCCCGCCATCGTCCAGGGGCGCGCGATCGCGATGATGAATTGTCCGCAGCCCGTTATAATTTCGACTGGAACAAGCAGTTTGAATTATCCCTAGACCCTGAACGCGCCCGCGAGTATCACGACGAAACTCTCCCGGCGGACATCTACAAAACTGCTGAGTTTTGCTCTATGTGCGGTCCGAAATTCTGCCCCATGCAAACTAAGGTAGACGCGGAAGCATTAACAGAGTTGGAGAAATTCCTAGCCTCAGAAGACGCTAAGAAAACTGCTGTAGCCCGCTAGTCAATGATAGCAGAGACAAGCCATGACTTGTCTCTGCTACGGGTTAGGGTAAACCAACCTGTTCCGCCTTGGGATTATATTGGCGGTCTGGGTTTATTTATCCTGAACCGGATTGGATCTTAAAATCGCTTGCTAACTGGGCGGTTTGGAATTTCGGTCAAACCACCCACTGGTTATATCTTTTATTTAAAGTCGCCCCAGTAGGGCAGGGCTGGGAGCCCCAACTTTCAGTCCCAGGTCGGACTGTGACGTAAATTTCTAACATTGTACCCGAAAGCTAGTTAAACCTTAGTCGTTGTCCCACTTTTCACGGCCAACCAGATCGCCTATGCGGTCACGCAGGAGGAAGTTAAACGCCTCCAGTTCGTACTCGATGCAAGCCCACTCCCTAGCTGGAATGTACTGGCACAATGTATAGATCGGCTGCTGACGGCTGATCATACCTTTATGTAGGAGATTGCGTACTTCGTCTTTAATGACGTCAAGTGAGTATTGAACGGTGGTGTAAGTCATATTTCGCCCTCATGGGGTTGCTTGCCTGATTATTTTTGGCATTGGTATCAATATAATCCAAAATCGAGATTTAGGGAAGGGTTTTTTTTCAGTATAAGTGAATACAATTTACCTGGAAACTTTGATAAATATAATCAAAACGACTAATCTCCCGGATTTGGGGGACTCTGGGCAGTTTTGACGGTGGACTTGATTAAATCAGCAAGTTGTCTGACCTAGGAGATGATACTGGTTAGTGGGTTACGGAAGCCATAACCCACAGGATAGCCAGTGCGCCCATTAGTCCAAAACTACACATTCTATAAACAAGAGTCTATGGAATCGGGAAAAACCATTGATTTAGTTTTCCCGGTTTTAGTATGGCACAGATTTTTCATTATGTGCGTGGGGTGCACACGCACGGGATCAACCATTGGGGAAAGGATACGCTTTATGCTTTGACGCACGGGAAGAGACTTTCTAAGGCGATCGCCTGGGCTGGGGGAATTTGGCCGTATGAAAACACGAATGGCACATCATCGGGAATTTCGGGCAAAAACTCTTGGAGAGTATACGGACTACCATAAATCGCCAGTGCCTTGAGTTCCCCAGTTTTTAACAATTTTTTAAACCAAACCCTGGCTATTTCAGTTAATCCAGCAGTCCAGCCAAAAGGATTACCGCGAATAAATAACTGTAGCAAAGTGGGGGAAAATCCGGTTTCGGCGGCTGGGTTGGTCCCACTATTGCGATCGATAAGTTGTAATTTCCAGCCCAATTTGGCGGGATAAGCGATCGCCGGGGTATGATGTCCCAGAAACCGACAGGAAAGCAAATCATCGACAATCACCAAATTCCGCCACTCGGCTGGTTGTAGATTGTTTGGTGGCGCTATGGGGGGCTGAAGGTCTAACCGGGGGCTAACCTGGGACTGTTGCAAAATCAAACTTACAGTTTCAACAGCGATTGGAGTCGATAAAGAATCCAAATTTAGGTCAGAAACCTGACGGGTAGAAATTTTCTCCTTGGCTTTATTGATGCGATCGCAAGAAGCAGCTATCCTTTCTGGGGAAATCTCACCATTTTCGACGGCTTGTACTATGGCGCGAATAGTGACTTCGGGATCTTCAGGCATTAATAGGATATCAGCCCCGGCCTTTACTGCCAATACGGAGCTACTCGCTAAACTGTAACCACGGGCGATCGCCCCCATGACCAAAGCATCAGTAACAATCAACCCGTCAAAGCACAATTCCTGTCGCAATTTTTCGGTCAAAATTTTGGGGGATAAGGTAGCAGGTAGTTCCTTATCCCAAGCCGGAATCAATAAGTGAGCGCTCATGACACTATCAACCCCAGCAGCGATCGCCCTTTGAAAGGGGGGTAACTCAACCCTTGCCAACCTCTCCGCCGAATGAGGTAACATTGGTAACTCAATATGGGAATCTACGGCTGTATCTCCATGACCGGGAAAATGCTTCGCCGTAGTTAGGACGGGGTATTTTTGACAACCCCGGATAAAGGCGCTGGCTAAATTACTAACGGTTTCTGGATTATCCCCAAAAGAGCGCACATTAATCACGGGATTATCAGGATTGTTATTAACATCCACCACCGGACCCAGAACCCAATTTAAGCCTATAGCCAGAGCCTCCGAGGCGGTAATAGCCCCCATTTTTTCCGCATAATCCTCAGCCAGACTTAGGTTATGATTAGCGATCGACCCCAAAGCCATTGGTGGTGGAAACCAAGTCGCCCCAGCAAAACGCTGTCCTACTCCCTCCTCAATATCCGCAGCCAAAAATAGGGGGACTTTCGCCCAGGACTGAAGCAATTTAGTTCTAGCAGCCATTTCCGCCGCGCTACCATCAACAAAAATGACTCCACCGACCCCTAATTCCTGTAACCAGTATTGGAGGCGATCGCGTCCCGGTTCCCAAGCCGGATAGCGAATTTGGTGGTCAAACAGATGACCACTAGCACGCACGACCACCATTTGAGCCACCTGGGACGAGAGTACACTCATTGATTATGAATTACCTTTGCGTGAGTTACTGTTGTGCTTCCGGGTCATCTTCCTGAGTGGTATCCCCGGCTGTATCTGAGTTTTTGTGTTCGTGAGAAATCTGATTTAACAGCTCAATAATTTTATCCCCACGTTCAAGGGAACGATCTTCGAGAAACACCACTTCTGGAGTACGTCGTAAACGGATATGCTTTCCTAAATGGGAACGAATATAGCCAGTTGCCGATCGCAACCCTTCCATAGTTGAGCGGCGTGCTTCTTCGGTCCCATAGATACTCACAAAAATTTTAGCGTGTTGCAAATCCCCGGACACTTCAACTTCGGTAATACTGACCATTCCAATTCCCACGCGATCGTCTTTGATGTCGTAGAGCAATACTTGGCTAACCTCCCGTTTAATCAGTGAAGCCACGCGGGAAACGCGACGATCTGTAGCCATGACCATTACCCCCTCAAGCATAGATCAATTATGCACATCGACAGAATCAGGCAATTTTCGAGGCATTAGTCTCCTCTGGGATCAACTCCTGGTGGTCTGATTCTGAAATTATGCCTAAATCTAAGTTTACATCAGTTCTATCAATTGCGACGGAGAAGGCGATCGTTTGAGATCTGAGGATGTCAAACAGGGCTTTGTGGACTGGAACAGGTTTTGACTAAAATGATAATTACTGGCTAACCCCTTGAGGCATTGGCAAAAATGCGGTACAAATAGGAATATAAAGATTTCTTTAAAAATTCAGGAGGAGAGCAAATGGATTTGGATCTTCGGATTGTTGTGGTTTTGTTACCGTTGATCGTTGCTGGCGGCTGGGCTTTGTTTAAAATCGGTAGTGCGGCGATCAGTCAAGCCCAAGCCTTTATGAAAAAATAAATCCCACAGTTCCATTGTTGATCCTAACTCTTACCGACTTCCCCCTGGGGGGCGGTCGGTTTCCGTTTGGAGTAGCAACCCGCTGCCGGAACTAGGGAAGATCCCGAAACTAGCCTAGGGAAGCACCATAACCACAGTCCCCATTTCCACCTTTTCAAATAGCGCCACTATATCCTCATTCCGCATCCGAACGCAACCATGAGAAGCCGCCTGTCCAATGGAGTTGACTGTCGGGGTTCCATGAAATCCTATCGCATCCTTGCCATCATGCCAAAATCCAATCCAGCGCAAACCTAGGGCGCTATTTGGTCCGGCGGGGCGCACTTCTCCTGTCCAGGGATTTTGCCACTGAGGATTTTCGACTTTTTCAGTAACTTGGAAAGTTCCGGTGGGAGTCTCCCAACCGGGTTTTCCTACGGCTACGGGATAGCTTGCTATTTGACTCTCACCTCGATATACATAAACCCGACGTTCTCCCAAACGGAGAACTAATTTTAGTTGTGCTTGTTGTTCTCCGAGGGGTAAAAATTTGGAAGGGTCATCGAGGGGAGGTACATCAGGATTCAAAAGACTTTGGTAAGGATAAATACGCGGTGCTGAACCACTAGCAGAAAGGGTTGGTTCAGCAGTTGGACTTGATGCCATTAAAGGCTGTTGTCCTCCCACTAGCAACATCCCAATTCCTAGGCTGGCTAGTGCTACTTTTTCGGATAGCTGTTGAAGATTATTCAGTTTACCCATGATGCTTCCTCACCAAAAACTAAAACTAATTATTACATTTGACCGTGGCAATCATTGTTCGGTTCCGATCCCATGGGATGATCATAACTAATTAGCTCAGAATTAGTCAACCATATACAACAGGTAGGGACGCTTAGGCTCCTACCTGGGTTGGGAATTCCAGTTAATTAGCTTCGAGTTCTCTCAAGGCGGCTTCGGCTTGTCTGACACCTTCACGATCGCCTTGTTTCTCATAGAGTTCGCGGGCTTTTCTAAAGGAGGCGATCGCCTGGGGTTCTCGACCTCCGCGTTCTTTCAGGGCTAGACCTAAATAATAGTGAACTGATGGTTGGTCAGCAAAGCGATCGGCGGCGCGTCGGAAACTGACGATCGCACCAATATAGTCTCTTAATCTTAGCTGAATTTCACCGATCGCCATATTAGCTGCCACTAGATCCGGTTCCATAGCTAAGGCTTGTTGATAGGCTTGCATCGCACCCTCAAAATTCTCTTGAAGGCGGAATATTTCCCCAATTTGGAACTGAATTTCACCATTAAAAGGAGACAGTCGCGCCGCCTCTTGAAAAGCATCGAGGGCGGCGGTGCGATCGCCTTGTTCCAAATAAGCTATACCCAGTTTCAGATAAATATTAGGCTGATTAGGAGCCAACTCCATCGCCTGTTGTAGAAATTGTAGAGATTGGGAAGCATTTCCTTGTCTTAACCAAGCCATTCCCATAGATGCGTTAGCTTCCCAGCTATTAGGTTCCAAAGCCAAGGCGCTTTGATAGGCTTCAATGGCTCCCCTATAGTCTTGCTGTCTAAATAAACTGGCTGCTAACCCCAGGTGAGCATTAATGTTATCTCTCTGTAATTGGGTAGCGCGCCGATAGGCTTGTGCTGCTGCTGGGTAGTCTTGCAACCGGGCTAGGGTATAACCCAAACCGTAGTAAAAATCTGCATTTTGAGGATCGAGGGTAATAGCGTCCCGATAAAATTTAGCAGCCGCCTCAAAGTCTCCCCGCAAGGCCTGTACATAGGCGAGAGCCGAATATATTTTAGCATCACTGCTGTCTAGCTGGACGGCTTGAAGGTAAACATTGAGGGCTTCATCCATATTGCCACTATTAACGAGATCTCGCCCCTTTTGGAGCAGGTCATTAAGTTGATTGATGTTCGCCTGGGAGGTGGCTTGAGCTAAAATCTGGGGAGGTTGTGCCACGGCAGGAACTACAAACACAGTGGCAGCGATCGCCAGTAAAACATTGCTAACCAGTAGTTTAGTTGTCTTGAACACGGTTTATTATCAGTGTGAGTATGAATAAGCGATTGGACCGACCCCACTTGACCCCCAGTGAGGGAAAAAACGAGAGCGAGTCTTCTTTTTTATACCATCAGTCGCCCAATATGCAAGAATAATTCTTAATTAGCTCACCCATAGTCGCGCACCCCGCCAGAATGAAGTCAGCTAAAGGGCGGAAAACGAGGACAGTCAGTCAGCACCCCCGGCTGAAGCACGGGGGCTTCGTGCCCCCCTTTCAGGTAGCTGG
>NZ_JARPLU010000158.1:0-10727 GCF_032349615.1 Limnospira sp. PMC 1279.21
TTTTGAATCCGGTTTCTGTATCAATTGAGAACATTACCCCGGAAGTGGCTAGGTCCGATCGCACCATTTTTTGTACGCCAATAGATAGGGCTACATCAAAATGATCGAAACCTTGGAGGCTACGGTAAGAAATAGCGCGATCGGTGAATAGGGAGGCGAAACATTTGCGGGTCGCTTCTAAAATTCCCTTGATACCGTGAATATTTAAATAGGTTTCCTGTTGTCCCGCAAAGCTGGCTGATGGGAGATCTTCAGCGGTGGCTGACGATCGCACTGCTACATCTGTTTCATTACCATATAGGTCGCACAGTTGTTTATAGGCTATGGCGATCGCCTGTTCAAGATCGGGGGGTAACAAGGTATTAACAATTAGCGATCGGGCTTCTTTCCCCCGCTGGCGCAGGTTTTTAATATCTTCAATATCCAGACCAGCCAATAACCATCGCAACTCACTTTCCAAACCGCCATATTCAATAAAATAGCGATAGGCTTCGGCGGTGATCGCAAAACCCTGGGGAACATTAATTCCCCGCAATTCCAGTTGTTGAATCATCTCCCCTAGGGAAGCATTTTTACCACCCACTAGGGGAAGGTCAGCAAGTCGCACATCTTCAAACCATAAAATCAGAGTTTTGTTTTGCTTAATCTGGGCTTTTTTATTGGCAAATAGTTTTAACATGGGCTGAAACACTCCAAATTAAAGTGGCCGTCATCAAGTTGGCGGCTTCCGGTTTATCAAATTTAATCAGAAACAAATGAAGGACGGGATGGAAACCCTTAATCCTCCTGGGTTACGAGTTTTAGGCAGTTATTGAAAATGGTTTTTACCTTGATCCCCAATTTTATGCGGTCACAGAAAACCGGTTTTCAGGGATTTCTTATCTAGGTGAACGATTAAACGTTATTTTTTTGGTGGCTACTTTTATTATATGTCTTTTCTCATAAAACGACATCTCCTGATCACCCTCAGCCATAGTTACCAGACTAAAATTATGGTGAATTGTCTGGAATATAGGTTATTCTTAAAAAAGATTAAGCGGATCAGGAGCTTAAAATGAAAGTTAAGAAATATTACGAATCCGTTGCCCCCTATGGACGGGAACAGTGCGCTGAGATCATTTGTCCCATTCAGTTTTTAATGGATATCATTGGTAGCAAATGGTCAGTCCAAATTTTGCGGGAGTTATTCCGAGGCGACATGAGAACCCATGAATTGATTGAAGCCTTACCAGGTATCAGCACAAAGACCCTGACTATCCGATTGAGAGAGTTAGAAAAGTATGGCTTATTAATCCGTACCGTTTACCCAGAAATCCCTCCCCATGTGGAATATTCTCTAACTGCTAAAGGTCGGGAACTAAAACCTGTAATTTTGGCCATGAAACAAGTGGGGGAACAGTGGCTACACCAGGAAAGTTGTATATGTGCTTTGGAATTGAGCGGCTAGAAAAATCCGATGATTTTTGATACAATTCTGGAAGAGTTGGTAAAGTGCGATCGCTTTTCCATGATGCCAGCCCTCAATAGCCCCCTTTTGTACAAAAATCGAGTCTGCTGTGACTGATAATCCTCGCCAATTAGCTTTTGTCACCCTCCGAGACATTCAACGACGGGGCGCATTTGCTGATCTAGTTTTAGATGAAAAGTTGCGTCAGGCTGATCTCAAAGATGCCGATCGCCGCCTGGGAACAGAATTAGTTTACGGTTGTACCCGACGCAGGCGAACCCTCGATGCAATTATTGATCGCCTAGCCAAAAAACCCGCCCACCAACAGCCGCCAGATCTGAGAATTATTCTGCATTTAGGATTATATCAACTCTCCTTTAGCACGAATATTCCCCCGTCGGCGGCGGTGAATACCACTGTAGACCTAACCAAAGTCAACCACTTATCAGGTTTAGGCGGGTTTGTTAATGGTCTCCTACGTCAGTATTTGCGCCTGTTGGAGGCGGGAAATTCCCTCGAGTCAATTTTGCAGTTACCGGAAAATCCCGTTTCTCGGCTGGGTATTCTCCACAGTTTCCCCGACTCGATGATCAAATTCTGGTTGGAGGAGTTGGGGGAGTCTCAAACTGAACAACTCTGTGACTGGTTTAATCAGTCCCCTAGTTTAGATTTAAGGATTAACCCCCTCTCGACTACGTTGGAAACGGTGGAAACAGCCTTTCAACAACGGGAAATCATCGGATCGCCTATTCCCAAACTTCCCCAGGGTTGGCGATTATCTTATGGTGTGGGGGCGATCGCCAATTTACCGGGATATGATCAAGGTTGGTGGACGGTTCAGGACGCATCCGCCCAACTGGTAGGATATGTGGTAGATCCTCAGCCTGGGGAAATTATAATTGATGCCTGCGCCGCCCCCGGCGGAAAAACTACCCATATCGCAGAACTGATGGGGGATAATGGTAAAATTATTGCTATTGATCGCTCCCCGGGACGGCTAAAACCTTTACAACAGAATATTAAGCGCCTCAAGTTGCGATCGATTCAGGTGGAAGTGGGAGATAGTCGTCA
Organism: Limnospira sp. PMC 1279.21; assembly: GCF_032349615.1. Classification (NCBI taxonomy): domain Bacteria; kingdom Bacillati; phylum Cyanobacteriota; class Cyanophyceae; order Oscillatoriales; family Sirenicapillariaceae; genus Limnospira; species Limnospira sp. PMC 1279.21. The sequence goes on from NZ_JARPLU010000158.1 coordinate 2,519, forward strand.
TTTTCCACAATATAATAATACAGCCGATCGCGTACTATTAGATGCACCTTGTTCTGGTGGTGGGACCTTGCATCGGCGGTCTGATGCGCGTTGGCGACAAACTCCCGATCAGATTCGGCAATTGTCTCAACTTCAGGCAGAATTATTAGAGATGGTCAGTCATTGGGTGAAGCCGGGAGGGGTGTTAGTTTATGCCACTTGTACTTTACACCCCCAGGAAAATGAATGGGCGATCGCATCTTTTTTAAGTCGTCATCCCACCTGGCGTGTAGAGGTTCCTAATATAGATCTTCCGGTGGAACCGACTAAGGAAGGTTGGCTGAAAATATGGCCCCATCGTCACCAAATGGATGGATTTTTTATAGCTAAACTTAGGCACTTATGTTCTACTACTACGGCCGAAAAAAGCAAATAGCAAAGCATTATCCTTCTCCTAATTTTGAGGCGATCGTGGAACCTTTTGCCGGTTCGGCAGCTTATTCATTGTACCGAGAAAACTGGCAAAAAGATGTTTTTTTAGTAGAAAAGATGAGAGCGTCTCCGAGATTTGGAAATGGTTAATTGAAGAAGCAACGCCCCAAGTAATCAACAATTTACCTGACTTAGAAATCGGCGAAAAGAGTTCCGAATTTCTTCATATTATTCATGCAGCCACGAAAATGGCATTTCACTATAAAACTATTAAAGTGACTGCGGTTCTAGCTAGAAATTGGCAGATTAGCAAAAGATATATGTGCGAAAACTTATTTAAGATTAAGCACTGGAAGATTATCTGTGGAGATTATACATTAGCCCCCGATATAGAAGCAACTTGGTTTATTGACCCACCCTATAAAGACGCTTCTGGGGAAGGTTATCGCTATGGAAGTAAACTCATTGATTATCAAAAACTAGCCACATGGTCTAAGAATAGGAAGGGAGAAGTTATATTTTGTGAAGGTCATTGTGGTGATTATCTACCGTTCAAGCCATTGCTATACTTAAAAGGTGTAGCCGGAAAAACTAGCAAGGAAATGATCTACTATCGTTCCGATAGTGACCCTCAGCTTTTAGCTAAATCGAAAATTTCATAATCATCTGATAAACCTGTTTATATAGATAGTCATCAATTAAGGCTACCCAACCTGCTGCCATTTTCTGTTTACCACTTACTTTCATCCCCGTTACTTTAGTGTTTCTACCTCGTGTCCCACTAATATTTCCCCAATCATCTTGAGTCAGATTATTAGCATAAAAGATAGCCGTAACTTTGGGATAGTTAAAATCCTTTTCATTGAGGACAAAATCCCAAACTAATCCCAATAACTCTTTTACTTCTTGATGATGAGCTTGCCAGGTAATTCCCTCTAAAGCATTGATTCTTGGTTGTCCGGCTCTGAGATTTGCACCTTTAGTTATATTTCCAATAGTACACTTCACCTCTAAACCCACAGGATAATTACGCAATTCTTCCTCCGGCGAGTTTTCACTTCCCTTGGGGATAAGATCGGGATGTCCTTTCTATATGGGGTTAACGATCGCTTCTGTTACTTCGGCTATAGACTGGCAAAACATGGAACCAACAATCGAACTTGTAGTTTTATAATCAATATTTTTATAAACAGCCGCCGGAATAGTTTCTAGGAATTGATTTGTTTGGGACAGTGCTGAATCTATATGTCTAGCATTGACTTCAAATCCCCCCAAAATATGGAAATTAGGATTAATAATGTATGTCATATAATGCTCGTTCAACTTCAGCTATCAAAACACTAGCAGTAGTGTTTAGAGATTGGGAAATCCGAAACAAGACAGACAAAGTGGGTGATTTTAAACCACGTTCTATCTGGCTGACATAGGTACGATGTATACCTGCTCTGTCCGCGAGTTCTTCTTGGGAAATCTTTGCTAGTGTTCTGTACTTAATCAGAACTTGACCTAAAGCCTTGTTAATCTCTGTCATACTGAAATTATGTCAGCTACAGATACCCTGAGTCTACAGACAATAGTATTCAAATCAGTGCGATCGCCCAATAGCAGATCAGTATGAGGACTGAACCCAACAATATTAGTGGATGGATCTTAGAGAGTGTCAAGGATCGAGATAAAATAGGTGTAAAGTCCAAAAAATACCTGATATGCACTTGATTCTATGTCATACCACAGCAGATTTTGACTCCTTGGGGGCGGCGGTAGGTTTAACTTGCCTGTATCCAGGTAGTAGAATAGTGCTGACGGGGGGATCTCATCCAGCCGTGCGGGATTTTTTGGCTTTGTATCGAGATGAGTTTCCATTGATTGAAAGGCGATCGGTTAATCCTGACCGGATCTGTAAATTGTCGGTGGTGGATACCCAAAATCGCGATCGCTTAGGGAAAGCAGCCGAATGGTTAGACTTACCGAATTTGGAAATCCGGTTGTATGACCATCACCCTCACCTAAAATTAGATATCCCCGCTACCTGGACTCAAATTGAAGCGGTGGGGGCGACTACTACTTTGATTGTAGAGCATTTGCGAGCCATGGCTAACCCTGTGGTTCCCCGACCAGCAGAAGCCACAGTCATGGCTTTAGGTATTCATGTGGATACCGGATCGCTAACCTTTGACCATTCTACTCCACGGGATGCGATCGCCTTAGCTTGGTTAATGGAACAAAATCTCAGTTTATCTGCGATCACCGAATATGTAGAACCCGGCTTATCCCCTACCCTACAGGACTTATTAACCACAGCTTTAGAAACTCTACATCAATCAACTGTCAAAGGTCACACCATATCCTGGGTATTATTGGAAACTGATGATTATGTACCAGGTCTGTCTAGTTTAACCTCCGAATTATTAGACCTGACCGAAAGCGATGGATTATTACTAGCTAATCAATATCGAGTCCGTAGTGGTGGGGAGAAACGATTAACTATTATTGGGCGATCGCGCATTGATCAAACCGACCTCAACCGTCTATTTCATCCCCTCGGTGGTGGTGGTCATCCCCGCGCCGCTTCCGTCACTTTACGAGATGTCGATCCGCAGTCTACCTTAGAAACTCTGGTAACTAATTTTAAGGCACAAATTCCCCCATCACCTACCGCTAGGGAATTAATGTCTTCCCCAGTACGCACTATTCGCCCCGAAACCAGCGTCGGGGAGGCTCACCGTATACTACTACGTTATGGTCATTCAGGGCTATCTGTTTTGGACGATAACCATCAACTGGTGGGGATTATCTCCCGTCGTGATATCGATATCGCCTTACATCATGGTTTCAACCATTCGCCAGTTAAAGGTTATATGACTCCCCAACTGCGGACAATTACCCCGGATACTTCACTACCGGAAATTGAGTCAATTATGGTAACTTATGATATTGGTCGGTTACCCGTTTTAGAGAATGGCAATTTAGTCGGAATTGTCACCCGCACCGATGTTTTAAGGTTACTTTATCAACAGCATTGTCTACCCAAACCTACCCCCCGCCGAGGTTGTATTCCCGGTTCTACTTGTAGTACCGTTGATGAACTTTTACAAGAACGTTTAGCCCCCGAACTTTGGCAAATTTTAGCCAAAATTGCCGAACTTAGTCAACAGCGAGGTTGGCAAATTTATCTAGTCGGTGGGGGAGTGCGAGATTTATTGTTAGCTGAATCTACCGACAATCTATTATTACATGATATTGATTTGGTGGTTGATGGTTGCTATCACAATTCTACCAATAATATCTCAGATGAGGCAACTATGACCATTTCTCCCGCTGTGGAGCTAGCGCGATCGCTACAAGAATATTACCCACAAGCGCGACTAGAAGTGCATGGTCAATTTCAAACCGCCGCCTTATTGTGGCATAATCACCCCGTTTTAAACTCCCTTTGGATTGATATTGCTACTGCTAGAACCGAGTTTTATCCCTATCCGGCGGCTAACCCGGAAGTCGAAGCAAGTTCTATTCGTCAAGACCTCTACCGTCGCGATTTTACTATTAATGCTTTAGCTTTGAGATTAAACGAACCTAACTCCGGGGAATTATTAGACTTTTTTGGGGGGGTTAAAGATTTGGAATTACGAGAAATTAGGGTATTGCATCCTCATAGTTTTATTGAGGATCCTACCCGCATTTATCGCGCCGTCAGATTTGCCGTGAGACTGGGTTTTAGTCTGGAACATCACACTAAAGAATATGTCGATTATGCCATTAATAGTGGTATTTATGACCGCCAACGACAACAACGCAATTCTGCCAAAATTCCGGCTTTGGAAGCTAGGCTAAAAAGTGAGTTAAAATATATCCTGCAAGCCCCCTATTGGCAACCAGCTTTACATTTATTAGGGGAGTTAAAAGCCCTGCGCTGTATTCATCCTACTTTGGAGTTAAATCAGCTTCTCTGGCGGCAAATTAGAACCGTAGACCGCTGTTTAAAACGGTTTGACCCTAACCACACTCTCGCCCATTGGCAAATTCGCCTCGATGTGTTAATCGCCGCTTTGTCTCCCGAATATCGCCGGGAAGTTGCCGATATTTTTCAGTTTAATTCTCAGCAAGTAGACCGTTTATTAAACTTGGAAAATGCTCAAACTCGAGTGGCGGATTTATTGCCAAATTGTCAGCAGCCTAGCGATTATTTTCGGGTGTTTGAACCCTACGATTTGCCCATGTTGATTTTAATTGCTTCCCATTCGCCTCGGTGGGTGAGAAAGCAAATTTGGAGATATTTAAATCATTGGTGGAATGCTAAACCTATTCTCAATGGTAATGATTTGAAAAAGTTGGGATATAAACCTGGACCCAAATTTCAAGTTATGTTAAATGACTTGCTAAATGCTACCTTAGATGGTATAATATCGGATACTGTGGAGGCGACAAAATTTATCAGCGATCGCTATCCCCATTCCCGCAGTTTACCCCGTGAAACTCAGTCGTAATTATCACTAATGTTCATTGCTCAAAGCATCAATAACTTGCCGCGAACAATGAACAATAATAATAAATTACCGCGTTGGCTAATCAACCCTCTCCAATTGCCAGAGGATTTGATTGCCTTCCCGTCTAACCCGGGAAACTTCCCAATTTCGCCACGCCCAGTTATCGCCGCGACTGGTGACCGCACTAGCGTTAATATCCATTAAATCAGCAAGTTCTGAACTACTGATCAAATAGCCTTTACTAGCAATTTCGTCGGCAATATGCAGGGTTTCTATGAGATTCCTAAGTTGATTGACTCGAAATTCCCGGGGTAAACTCTCATTGGACTCGTTGATTGGCTCAGTCATAGCAAAATTTGATACAGCAAGATTAGAGTCTATCACAAGAAATTGTATCTTGAGATTTGGCAATCGGTCAGTTATCTTTGAAACAATTGCCAAAAATTCAGTTGAAATTTGGGAAAAATCCCCAATTTCAGCCTGGTGGACTAACTCTCACGGTGATGCCCGATAACGGCCCTAGGCTGAACAATAACAGTGAACTGTTCACCCTTTCACTGTTCTAATGGATTGACCACAGACCCCATAAATAATATAGTGCCACTGTCCAACTCTCTAATTATAAACATAAATGGTCGATTAATATGAATGCGATCGCGGATGGAACTTCTACTTCCGACGATTACCCCAGTGGCGGCTGATGCTTCTGTGCCTTTTTCATCGACATTGACAAAGGCTTGATGCACCACATCATATAAAAAAAATGGTTTTTCGGAACTGATACCAGAAAAATCAGCAGTTTCCGTAAAAGCTGATTCCATACCCATATAACTGAGGGTTGACTTGAGATTAAACGATGAGCTAAAATTAAACTTGGGTAGCCATATTTCTAGGTTCACATATTCCAGCCTGTGCAGCCAGTTTTGGAAATTGGCGATCGTCATATTTTGTGCGAAAGTCGGCAGGTCAGTTCCTTCCGCCGGTAGCAGAATTATCATTGATAAATTGCCATCCGAATAGGGAAGTTCAATTATCTGAACTTCCGGTAAACTATGATAACTAATAGATACATTAGGATGGTGCATCATCGGCACCGAAATAGTTTCTCCTGATGGTAAATTAAAGATGCCATCTTGAGTATATTTCTCGGGAAAAGGTGATAACCAGTCTCCCGAAAAATAAACGGCATTGGTCAGAATCAGTCGGGTTAATCTATCTAAAATTCCCGGTGGGATTAGGTCAGTAATTTTGTGGTTAGTTTCTTGGCTTACCCAATCATTAATAATTTGGCGGGATTTTTCATGATCCCCCATAAAATCCACTTGATTTAACTGTGCATTATAATGATTTTTGGTAATTTGTAAAAAAGGTTCCTGAAACCTATAGCCAGACTGTCCCCACAGACGATTAACTAAGTATAGTTGGGAAGAGTTGCGGCTTTTAATATCATTAAGCAGACTGGTAAATTCCGGGTATAAACTACCAGGAGGCTGAGGGAAATGGAAAACCTGGGATATTTGGATAGCCGTTTGATTTCGTGACCCTTCATAGGTCATAGCCATAGCAGTAGAAAGGCTATAGGGTGAGAAAAATAAATTCCCTGATATTTCCCTTTGAAGTTGGTTGTATAGGTCGATAGCAAATTGGTTATTTTGATTCACGATCGCATTATTATCTACACGAGCAATCTGATATGAGTTAGACTCTGAACTATTGCCAACAGCCTGGGTTATGACTGGTAAACCTACACCCCACAGTAATAGCAGGGAAGCCAATAGGGAACCATTCCGCCGACCCCAAGCTGAAAATTTAGACATTATATGACTAAGTACCATGTTAATTGTTCCATCGTTGACTATTTCCAAATTTACTCATTCCGATTATCACCCAGTTCTTGAAAGTTTGAATAAGTAAGCCCTCTCAGTAGTAAGGTTAAGATCAGGGCGGGTTGATAATTGTTGGTCAAGCTGACCGGATCACCCGACCCTCCCGACAATGATTAATAATTGCCTCCCCTCAACCCAAACCCCACCAGTTAATTATGATTTCAAGGCAGCTAAAACCTGATCATGAATCAATCCACTGCTGACCACTATACCCCGATTGTCTACCATTTTAATGCTAGAAGCAAAATCCAGGGGTTTCCCGTGCATATCTGTGACGCGACCTCCGGCTTCTTCAACGACGATCGCCCCCGCAGCATGATCCCAAATATTTTCCTGGTAATTAGGGTATTTAGGGGAAGGAAGACGCAGATATAAAGCCGCTTGTCCTGATGCTACAACGCCATATTTAGCTTGGGAGTCCATCCGCACCGAGGGGGCGGTAATTCCCGCAGCTTGGGCGATCGCATTTTGGCGAGACTGATCACCGTGGGCGGCTTCCACGCTTTCCACAAAGCGCATATTTTGGGTATTTTCAGCTTTCACCACCTGAATAGGCGTAAATTTTCCCGTAGAAAAGGGCATTTTCATCGACCCTTCCCCCCGCACAGCCACAAACAACATTCCGGGAGTATCTCCATCAATTGCATAAGCCGGACACCCCATAATTCCTAGTTTAACCTCCCCGTTTTCAATTAGGGCTAGTGCGATCGCATATTGGTCTTTTCGCAAAAACCCCTTAGTGCCATCAATGGGATCCAGAGTCCAGAATCGCTTTCCTACACTGCCATTACCATGATCAATCCAGGTAGTTACTTGCTCCGGGGTGGCATCGGGTATAATACTCCTAACATAGTCTGTGACTTTCTCTAGGTTGTTCCCCATTTCCGGGGTTTTCAGGGTAGTAGCATCTTCTTCTCCCACTATCGGATCATCCGGGAAGGCTTCTGAGATAGCTTTACAGATAATCGCCTGGGAACCAAAATCGGCAACGGTTACGGGGCTTTTATCCCCTTTTTCCATAGCCGGGGGAATGGCTTGTCTGACCTGTTCGCACAGGCGAGAGGCGGCGAGTACCGCATCAATAGCGACTTGTTTTTCGCGATCGTAGGGCATAAAAACTCCTGGGAATATAATTAGTTGAGATTTTGTCCTTAAATAGCTTTACACTTGGTCTATCAGTCGTCAAGTTTCTGGGAAATCACCTCCCGGAAATTTTCACCCCCTCACAGACCATCTTTACTGGTATCATTTCAACTCTCAGGAACAGAGGTGATGATTATGCACCAATTACCATGGTGATTTCACGGATTCTGCTGTAAAATAAATTATGTCTTAATCACGGTGATTTTCCCGGCAAAAAATACATGGGGCTATCGCCCTACTAAAAAGCCAGGCAATTCTCATCCCCAAATCCGATTAAGTCTCAAG
>NZ_JARPLU010000159.1:0-10580 GCF_032349615.1 Limnospira sp. PMC 1279.21
CAGCTACCTGAAAGGGGGGCACGAAGCCCCTGTGCTTCAGCCGGGGGTGCTGACCAAAATTTAGAGTTGTTATATGATAAGTAAACAGAATCCCACTCATGAATAAAAGGGGGGTTATGTAAAAAAGCGATCGCTCTTATATAAATCTTTGGTAAAGTTTGAACAGACCAGTACCCCAGGGCAGGGAAAAATCAATATCCAATTAGGGCATATCGGCAATCTCAGACTCTCTGGAGTGACACCAACCTTGATCCGCTATATTTTTTGAGGTTTAACCGGACTGAGAGTTAGATTGATTGAAATGGATAATTGGTTGATATATAGATGAAAGTGAACAGCTTGAACCCGGAACAGTCTACTACTGCTATTATCACTTGCCACCCAGTAGCTAACTATTTTAGTGCCTAATATCTCTCTACTCAACTATCTCTATTAATGAGGTAACTAATCATGAAAGTTTTTGTGCATACCCGCACCATTTTTAAAGCCGAACCTCTCCCGGCTAATCAACTACCTACTCATAAAAAAATCGAAGTTCCGGCGGGCGCTAGTTTTATCGGTCGGTTTGAGATTCACCGTCTTCCTTGGCACGAAGATCATCATCATGTTATCCTCGCTTCTAATTTGGGTTCAGGAGAACAAAATCGCAGTTGTAGTTGGTATGTTCCGAAGGTTCATGTTGATATATTTGAATGTCTTGCTAGGGTGAAAACTGAGGGTTTAAATTTGAGAAGATCCCCTAACCCTAATGATAGTAATAACATTATTGAAAAGCTACCATTAGGAGCCTTTGTTGAAATATTTGATGCGACTTATGTTAATCAAAATCTAGGGATATGGTGGTCTGGTCGCCCTTTATGTACCGCAGACCAACAACATTGGTTTTCTAACGCATATTCTGATCCCAAAGTAGGCTGGATGTCCTCAAAACATTTAGACATGACGGAGCTAAAGTATGATTATGATAATAGAGACCAAAGGATAGTTCCTCGTTAAAAATCAGTAATTTTTGATGTCTAATCTGACTACTGCTATTATCACTTACCACCCGGCGGCTAAGTATTTTAGCGCCTAATATCTCTCTACTCAACTATCTCTATTACTGAGGAAATCAATCATGAAAGTTTTTGTGCATACCCGCACCATTTTTAAAGCCGAACCTCTCCCGGCTAATCAACTACCTACTCATAAAAAAATCGAAGTTCCGGCGGGCGCTAGTTTTATCGCTTGGAATAATAGTCGTTATTTGGAAGACGGACATTATCAGATGATTATAGATTCCGATTTGGGTTCAGGAGAACAAAATCGTTCTACTTCCTGGTATATTCCCAAGGTTCATGTTGATGTATTTGAATGTATTGCTAAGGTGAAAACTGAGGGGTTAAATTTGAGAAGATCCCCTAACCCTAACGATAGTAACAACATTATCGAAAAGCTACCATTAGGAGCCTTTGTTGAGATATTTGATGCGACTTATGTTAATAAAAATCTGGGGATATGGTGGTGTGGTCGCGCTTTATGTACCGCAGACAAACAAAATTGGTTTAATGATGCACAAATAGGGTGGATGTCCTACAAACATTTAGACATGACGGATCTGAAGATTCACGATATCTATTAATAGTTAAGAATGATGACTTTTTGATGTTCAATCTGAGTCAATAGTTTATACAGCTTGTTCACCAGTCGCTTAATACATTGCCCTCACCCTAAATCTGGATCCCAAAGAGGGAGAGGGACTTTGAGAGGTGATCAGATTATTTCTGAACAGGCTGTAATGGGGGTTGGGGATGAAAAAGGCGGGGGGTTGATATTGCCAGGAATAACCCACCGCCTTAACCTAGAGTCGGGAAAATCTCAACAATCTACATATCTACTCAGCTTGGTTGGCGATTTGACTCATACCCCAGGAAACTAAGGAGAGGACGATAGAACCCCATAGAGCTGGCCAAAATCCATTAATGGTAAAACCGGGGGTAAATTCTGCGACTAGGCGTAGGGAAATGGCGTTAACGACAAAAAGGAACAAACCTAGGGTTAAGAGGGTTAAGGGTAGGGTGAGGATAGTTAAAATTGGTTTAATAATGGCATTTACCAACCCCATAACGATCGCCCCTACAGCAGCAGCTTGCCAACTCTCCAGATCCAAACCCGGCACTAAATAAGCGGTAATGGACAGCGCAATAGCTGCTAACAGCCAAGTCAAGAAAAAATTAATCATCAATACAGTTTAACCTCGTCTTTGGTTTCCCATTGTAGTGAAAAGGCTGCTTTAGTTCGCTATCCTGGAGATAGATTGTGGTTATTCGAGATATTTTTATGGGACTTTTGGCATTGAAGAGGATGATTGGATCATTAGCGATCGCCTTATGGGTAGGACTAATATTAACTATGGGACCGGGGTTAGCCCTAGCTGAGAACCCGTCCCACCTGTTTTTTAACCACAGCTTGCTGCAAAACCGCGATTTTTCGGGTCAAAAACTACCCGCCGCCGAATTTGCCAACTCCAATCTGGAATATGCTAACTTTGACGAATCCGAATTGCGAGGTTCTGTGTTCAGTCGGGCAATTATGCTGGGGGTGACGATGAGAAAAGCAGACCTCACCTATGCTATGGTGGATCAGGTAGACTTTTCCCAGGCAGACCTAAGCGATTCGATTTTTACGGAAGCCCTGTTTTTGGGGTCTACTTTTGCTGATACCAAAATCACTGGCGCAGACTTTACCGATGCTATTTTTGATCGGGAACAGTTGCGCCAACTCTGTCTGAGGGCAGAAGGTGTCAACTCTAGGACTGGAGTTGATACCCGCTACTCCCTGGGGTGTCGTTAGGCTTCAGCCTTCGGGGTCTAGTTGATAGGAACACCAATCACTCCAACTTCCGGCATACAATTTTCCCTGGGATAAGCCTGCCAATTCCAGGGATAACAAATTGGCGCAGGCTGTGACTCCTGACCCACAGTAAACGATAATTTCCTCAGCTTCCTGATACTCAGTCCACCGCTGCTGTTGTGTAGACTTCACAAAACCTTGATCATCGGTGACTTGTTGCCAGGGTAAATTCACCGCGCCGGGAATATGTCCGGCTATGGGGTCTATGGGTTCATGTTTGCCTAAATAGCGGTCATGGTCACGAGAATCAACTAAAATCACGCCAGGCTGATCCTTGCGCCCTTTCACCTGTTCATAACTTACCACCCAATCCGATCGCAATTTGGGGGTAAACTTAGCAGGTGGTGAACCTGGCAACTCTTCAGATACGGGATAACCCGCCGCCTGCCAACTCTTAAAGCCACCATCGAGTAAACTAATGCGATCGTGACCCATATATCGTAACAGCCACCACAGCCGCCCAGCAAAGGCAAATCGGGCATCATCATAGGCTACGACATGAGTTTCCCCAAATTCAATCCCCATTTTACCCAATTTATCCCCTAGTTCATCGATATTGGGCAAGGGATGACGGCCCCCATGTTTAGTCACTGGTGAAGACAGATCCCGGTTGAGATCCAGATGAAAAGCGCCTAAAATGTGACTCTCTTGATACTGTTGTTGTCCCCAAGCTGGATCAGCCAAGGCAAAACGACAGTCCACAATTTTCACCTGGGGATTATTTAGATTTTCGCGTAACCATTCGGGGGAAACAATCGGTTCAGTATTCACCATTAAAATTCCATCTCCCTGCTATCGGATTAGCGATATTTGCACGGGGTATTATATCATATATTGGCAGTTTTTAGACAAAATTCCCCCGATTTTATCCTCAATCATCACCGATTCCTATAGTCTCGCCCAATCAGTATAATTGACATTGAACTACATCCCCCAGGTAAAAACTTGGAAAATAGACGATTGTTAGATATGATACATATTGTTATCACTAAGTCTGTTGAGAGCGGATGTCAGCACTTATCCTAGTTGGTAGGATGACTAACCCTCTCTGTGCGGACATCTTAATCTTTCGATAACCTTAACCATGGCTACTGTCTCGCCTATAACTATATTTTCGTGGGCTATGGTTCACCCTTTGAACATTACCAAATTGAGATTATGAATGACGATAAATCTTTACTCCCAAAACTCTGGCATTGTTTAGCGATCGCTGACACTGCTGCTGAAGTTGGGGCTAACCTAGAACAAGGTTTAAACTCGGAAGAAGTTGCGAAAAGACAGGAACAATTTGGCTTAAATCGCCTGGAAAGTAAGGGCGGTAAACATCCGATTATCCGATTTTTAGAACAATTCAATCAACCTCTACTTTATATCCTCATTATTGCTGGGGGGATTAAGTTTTTATTAGAAGGATGGCAAAGTGCTAATGGTTGGGTGATTTGGGCGGTAGTGCTGATTAATGCTATAGTTAGCTTTATCCAAGAAACTAAAGCGGAAAATGCGATCGCCGCCCTGTCATCGTCCATAGAAACGGAAGCGACGGTATATAGAAATGGTGAAAAAAACAAGGTTCCTTCATCGGAAATAGTCCCTGGGGATATTGTATTTATAGCTTCTGGCGATAAAGTTCCGGCAGATTTGCGCCTGGTAGAAACCAAGAATTTACAGGTTAATGAATCCGCCCTAACGGGAGAATCGACGGCGGTGGAGAAACACCCAGATACGGTAGAGGCAAATGCCTCTCTGGGAGACCGGAAAAGCATGGGTTATGCTGGCAGTTTTGTGACAGCAGGACAAGGGCGAGGCATAGTTATCGCTACTGGGAAAAACACGGAAACTGGGCGGATTTCCCAGTTAATGGAAAAACAAAATAATCTGATTACTCCCCTAACTCGGAAATTTGATAAATTCAGCCGCCAACTGCTTTATATTATCCTGGGAGTGGCAGCGTTGACGTTGGCGGTAGGGTTAGGATATGGGCAGAGTTTAAACGATGTGTTTGAAGCGACGATCGCCCTAGCAGTTAGTGCAATTCCGGAAGGTTTACCAGCAGTGGTAACAGTCGCCCTAGCTATTGGGGTTTCTCGGATGGCTAACCGCCATGCTATTATTCGGAAACTCCCGGCTGTGGAAACTCTGGGAAGTGCGACGGTTATTTGTTCTGATAAAACGGGAACTTTAACGGAAAATCAAATGACGGTCCAGCAGATTTATGCTGGGGGTGAAAATTACCAGGTTTCGGGTAGTGGTTATACACCAGAGGGGAATATATCCTTAGCAGATGAAGAGATTAACTTAGCATATCACCCTGTCCTTGAAGAATGTTTGCGAGGGGGGATGTTGTGTAATGACTCCCATTTAATTCAGGAAGAAAATACCTGGAAAGTTGTAGGAGACCCGACGGAAGGGGCTTTAATTGTTAGCGCGCGCAAAGTGGGATTTACCCTGGCTGCATTGGAAGCAGAAATGCCTCGCCAAGATGTGATTCCCTTTGAGTCAGAATATCAATATATGGCGACTTTGCATGAATCTAGCGATCGCCAAACATTGGTAATTTATGTTAAGGGTTCGGTGGAAGCTATTGTTTCCCGCTGCGATGAAATGTTAGACTCTGACGGCAGAATCATTCCGGTAGATGCTGCGGAAATTCATAAACAGGCTGAAACTATGGCAGCTTCTGGGTTACGGGTATTAGCGATCGCCAGAAAAATCACCCAGCAAACTACCCTAGACCATGAGGATATTGCACAGGGGTTAGAGTTTCTCGGCTTACAGGGAATGATTGACCCCCCACGCGAAGAAGCAATTAGGGCTGTAGCGGCCTGTAAAAATGCTGGTATTCGGGTCAAAATGATTACGGGAGACCATATCATCACCGCTAGTGCGATCGCCTCCCAAATGCGCCTGAAACGGTCGGGGAGAGTTATTGCTTTCACCGGAGAAGACCTTAGCCAGATGGATCAGCAAGAGTTTATTAACGCGGCTGAAGATGGCGTGGTATTTGCGCGGGTCGCCCCCGAACAAAAATTTCGCCTGGTGGAAGCGTTACAGTCTCGGGGAGATATTGTCGCCATGACGGGGGATGGGGTCAATGATGCGCCGGCGCTTAAACAGGCTGATATTGGTGTGGCTATGGGACAAACGGGAACCGAGGTGGCTAAAGAAGCCTCCGATATGGTTTTGACGGATGATAATTTCGCTTCTATTGAGGCGGCGGTGGAAGAAGGGCGCACGGTTTACCGTAATTTGATTAAGGCGATCGCCTTTATCTTACCTGTCAATGGCGGGGAGTCCATGACTATTGTTATTAGTGTCCTCCTCGACCGATTGTTACCTATTCTCTCCCTACAAGTCTTGTGGTTAAATATGATTAACTCCATCGCTATGACGGTTCCCCTGGCTTTTGAACCTAAGTCTAAACAAGTGATGGAACAACCCCCCCTCTCCCCTAATCGACCTCTGTTAAATAAGCCACTACTCCTGCGAATTCTGTTGATTTCTGTCTTTAACTGGGTGCTGATTTTTGGAATGTTTGAATGGGTGAGGATGACTACCGAAGAAGAAGCGATCGCCCGGACCATGGCAATTCAAGCCCTGGTATTTGGGCGGGTATTCTATCTTATTAGTCTCAGTCAAATTGGCGAAACTCTCTCCTCCAAACTACTGGGGAAAGATACCGAAATCGCCCAAGCGCCAGTAATTTGGATTGGTATTGCTGTTACCATGGTTCTACAGGTCATCTTTAGTCAGGTAGGCTTCATGAATACTTTGTTCAGCACTGCGCCCCTAGACCTGCAACAATGGTTAACCTGTTTCCTGGTAGGTTTACCTATGATTATCGTGGCGGCGATCGCTAACCGCATTGACCCACCCAACCAACTTGCCCAAAATTAACCCTAGATACTAGACATGGGGCAGTAAATAGCTCATAATTAATCATTATTAATTAATTTCCCGCTTACCTTGCTCTGTCCCCTGTTAAGAATCCTATAAATAATATGAATCCTGAATCGACACTAAACTTACTTAAAGCCTCTTTACCTGATGGTAAACTCCCCTCTAGTTTTGGCGTTTACTTTAAAAATACCCTGGTCGCACTCTGTCACGCTTTAGAAGACCATCTTCTACAAACAGGTGAAGCTACCGGAGAAAAACCTCTGGTTTTAGTGACTTTTCAACAAGGAAAATGGTATCTCCAGGAAGCCGATCGCTATTTGCAAATCGCCCAACTTTCCCGCCATGTTGTCATTAGCGCGGTACCTGATAGCGGTTTTGCGGAACATCCCACAGGTCAATTAGATAATGTTTCCTTGATTAATCTGGAACCAGATGATAGCCTAGTAGAGGAGTGGAACCTGTTAATTATAGCACCTGGATATAGGGCGATGGTTCTTTGTCATGAATTATCAGAATCTGAATATTTGGCTAATGCGAAACCTACCATTGACACGGAACGCAAATTTTATGGACTCTGGACTTTTGATAAAGCCCTAGTAGACCAAACTACCGAAATATTAATTAATCGCTTCCGTAACTATAACCCGGAATTAGGCGATCGCCTCTGGGAATCTTATCAAAATATTACTGCTACCCCTAACCCCACATTTCCCGACCTCAGCACCGTAGTTTCTCGGATTGTTACATATTTACAATCATCACAACAAGAATTAATCTCCGTTAATCGCCAAAATAGACAACTCTGGCAATTGGAAGGACAAGCCAAACGAGTTAGCCGGAATTTAAGCGCCAACAAACTGCAAGCCCTATTACGCATGGCGCAACAAGTAGATGAACGCGACTCCTTTAACCCTTGTGCTTCCCTACAAGTCGCCGCCTTATGCGAAACCATAGGTCAGATTTTAGACCTACCAACCGTTAAGCTGCGACGGCTGAAATTAGCAGGTTTATTGCATCGTATTGGTCTGGTATCTGCACCCCCAGAAGTGTTTTTAAAAACTCCCTCGGAAATGGATGAAGCCACCCAAAAATTTTGGCGCGATCGCGCATCTATTAGTGGTAGACTATTGGAAGCTATGCCAGAATTAACAGTAGTGCAACAAGTGGTTAACCACCACTTAGAAAATTGGGATGGTAGCGGAGTTCCTGATGGTCAAAAAGGAAAACAAATCAACATAAAAGCCAGAATATTAGGGCTAGTTAGCTATTTTCAAGAACTAACTCAGCCCAGAGGAAACCGCCCAGCTTTGACCTTAAAAGATGCCCTAAATGAATGTGAAAAATACAGCGGCACTAGATTTGATCCGGCTGTGGTGAACTCCTTAGCCACAGTAATTAGGTTAACTGAAGTGGGTTTAATGCAGTTACCAACTCAGCCGACCCAACTCCCGAATATCTGGCTAGAAGAAATCACTAATCCCGCCTATTCTGAACATCCAGAATCACCCAAAATTACACATTAATAACCTATGATTAATCATCAATCTGCATCCCTAAATATCGAAGACATTAGAAATGGTAGAATCAAAGACCTAGTTAATGCTGATTTATCCGGTCTTGACCTGTCCGGGGCTGATCTGGCTGACGCGGACCTTTCCCAAGCCAAGCTAATGGGGGCGAATTTGTCGGGGGCGAATTTGGCTAGGGCGATCGTTAGGGCTAACCTCCGAGGGGCTAATCTTACCGGGGCTAACCTCATACAGGCAGATTTTCGCAATGCTGACCTGCGGGGTGCTATCTTATTAGATACAGACCCACGAGAGGCTACCTTTGCGGGGGCTTTTCTCACCGGGGCGGTATTTGGTAATCTGGATTTAAGTGGTGTTAGTCTCCAATCGGCTGATTTGCGCGGGGTGAGTCTGTCTCGGGCGATTTTGCAGGGCTGCGACCTGAGAAATGCTAACCTTTCGGGAGTGGACTTTTCCCAAGCTGATTTGGAAGAGGCTAACCTGAGTGGCGCAGTCTTGCGAGGGGCGAATTTGCGAGGGGCTAACCTACTTTGTGCCATTGTCGAAAATACACAATGGGGCGGCGCTTGTCTTGATGAGGCTTGTTTAGATGGTACTCCCTTGGAGTCAATTCGCCAAGGCGATCGCCTTTAACCTCACCAAGATATCACTCAAGGTGCGCTACCTAGCCGATAGTCAAAATATAAGCCTCATGGATGCGAATATTGGGAACAGTCAATCGGACTATTTGATTAGTGACCGTAATTTGCTGCCGTTTGACGATCGCTAAATCCTTAACCACCGCTTCCCCACTGTCTGGAATTCGGGAGATAGTCAAATTTAACGGCTGTCCAGGCTGTCCCAAACCAAGCTGCTGAAGATTTCTGAGAGTCAGCGTAACAGTAGCTTGACGGGCGGAAGGACCTTGCTCAAAATAACCAAATAAGACTTGGGCTTGATTTTGACCATTAGACTGACTCGCCAAACCAATCACTCTGGGGTTATTTCCCTGAGTCCTCACCCTAGTGCTAAAGCCATCAGAATAGGCTTTATAGACCCACCAAACCGCCCTAGGTGCAAAAGGTCCCGGCTGCACCAAACCATCAAGACTTTTGTTAAAACAGTTATTTGGACCCCCCCCTTTCGGCTCCCAACAGGCTTTGGCGGCGGCAGAAGCGCCCCCCTGTTCTGTATAATACAAATAGGCTAAATTTTCGGCGGGTCGATATTGGGCAGTCGGTCCAATGATTTCGTTAACATCCAATCGCTGAATTTTCAGACTGCGATAAGCTGGGTTCTGTCGAAAACTCTGGTTAGCATCTCGGATATGGGGTGCGATCGCATTAATAGTTTGATCATTCAGTTCATGCCAAGATAATGAGTTAACCTCAAGATTATTGTCTCGGCAATAGTTTAAAAAAGCCGTCAAAAAACCCTTATCATACTTAGTAATACTCGGCCCACCAATAATCACATCAGGGCCTAACTCTTCCCGTAAAACCCGATAAGCCCTTTTGTAGGTTTCAAAAAACTGTTGTCTGGTTCCATGCCAAAACGGATCGCGCAAATCGGGTTCATTCCAGATATCCCAGAGCATCTTTTTTCCCTTATGTTCTCTAGCCAAATTCCGAACATGGTTTTCCCAGCGAGTATAGTCATCATAGGGCCACCCCCGTGGTCTTCCATATCCCCAAGTATCACTGAGTAACAACTGAAATGTTGCTCCAAATCCAGTTAAGCGGGGATAAAGGTTGAGGCGAGATGTCCGCCACAGTCTGGGTTGCAGGGGTTCAATTAGATGATCTGGCGGTTCATCTTGTTCAACTCCATACAGAAAACCACTCATAGATTGAACGCCTGGTTGAGTGGTGGCAAAATCAATGGTCAAATCCCCTTGAGTTTGAGCGATCGCCGGAATTATGCTCACCCCAACAAATAGCAATCCTCCTGCTATTGCCAATAACACGGAAAGCCATTTAATTCGCCCAATTCGGCGCAAATTAGTTAATTGTTTAATCATTGGTCAATTCTCAGTTAATCTTGATACAGTCATTTCAGTAATCATACAATAGGCTTTAAAAGTGTCTCTCCTCCCGGTTTACTAATTCCCCTGTGGACTGGGGCGGGTTTATTAATATAGTCGTCGGCAGTTGAGTTGACAACGGAACCCGCCCCTACAATTATTGATTATGAATTATCAATTCAATTGTCTCTCCTCTTCCCCTGTGGACTGGGGCGGGTTTATTAATATAGTCGTCGGCAGTTGAGTTGACAACGGAACCG
>NZ_JARPLU010000016.1:0-48047 GCF_032349615.1 Limnospira sp. PMC 1279.21
TAACGACTTTGCGTTTGTCACTGCCTGATTTGGCAGCAGTATATCACTCAACGTTTTATCGTCGTTGCCCAGCGGGGGTTCTGATGGTCTCGATTGAGCCATTGTCGTCCCATCTGCGGAGTGTTCTTTCATGGACTCCAAGGATTTGGGCCGCTTCCTTGGGTTTGACATATCTGGCAATAGGTTTATCCTCAACCCTTCTCGCTTATTATACCGTATTGCCCTAAAATATTAACCGAATTTGTGATTAAATCATGCTCTCTCCACGCTAAAGCAACGGAGATTCGGGAATGAACCAAAAGTTCTCACAGGCGTAGTCAAAGCGCCCCTATAGGTAGCCATAAGGCTTCCCTTTACTTTTTTTCGATGTCCCTTTTGCCTCTCGCCGATGAAACCACTTTGCTACCGACATTTCTGCATTATGCAAGTCTGCCCTCACGGGATGTTAAGCCCCTTTCATTCGGGTCTTAGAGAAGGCAGTTATATGATACCATAGCACCCGCCGGCGTAAGCACGCCTGTCGCTTTTCCTCCCCGTTAAAGAGACGGGGCTACCAAGCCACCGAGCTTTCAGCGTGTTGAGATCTTAAAACTTCCAGCAGTAGCCGTGGTGCAACCCACAGAATCAATCGTCCGGTATGATGACTTATCCGCAGTCCCCACAGCGGGTTTAGGCATAACCCAAACAAATCTTACCCAAAAATTCCCTGAGCAACTACCCTTGTTTTGACGCTCCCCGCTCTAAATAGACGGGGATTCTTCATTCATAGACTTGCCATAATTTAGCAGGATTTCTCCAACCAAACTAGAGGGCAAATCTCTGAAGCTTGAGATTTGGTGCGCCCCACCATACTTAATCCTTTTGGCAATATGTTTAAAGCAGCGTTTCTATCACGGAAGTCTGTATATCTGCAATGAGGGCAGACATGAGTGCGAGTAGATAACGACTTTTCTACCCTTTGGTCACAATTAGAACAATTCTGAGAAGTATTATGGGGTGGAACAGCAATAACCAATTTGCCATACTTATCCCCAAAATACCCTCGCCATCGTTTAAAAGTAGCCCATCCTGCATCGGTTATCGACTTGGCTAAACGATGATTTATAACCATACCTCGAACATTCAAGTCTTCACAAACTACCAAACCGTTAGATTGGACTAAACGGAGTGCCACGCTTTTGACAAACTCTTCTCGCTGTCTGCTTACTCTTAAATGTTTTTTGGCCTAAGGAGTTAAAGGGGTTATGGTATCTCTAGGATCTAATTTTATGGAGAATTGAACATAATATCCATCTGCTTGTCTAATAATCCTCACTCGCTTAATCTGTTCAGGCTGATAGTAATTAATATCCCTAGAGCCGATCAGCTTGAGCTTACCAATACCTTTTTGGTCGGTAAAAGTGATCTGCCGTTTATTGTCTGATAGTTTCCATCCAGAGACTTTATATTCTACCGAACGAGAATGTTTTTTGAATCTTGGATACCCCTTCTTCCCCTTGACCTGGTTTTGGCAATTCTCGTAAAAACGAGTAATGGCACCGAGAACCCTTTCAACTGTCGTTTGACAAGCATGATAGTTTAAATCCTTGACCAAATCAAACACCTTCCGCAGTGCTGTGTTGCATCGAAATAAGTCAACCTTACCTATGCCACGATTGTCCATCCAATAACGAAGCACCTTATTGCCGACAAACTGTGCTGTCCGTATTGCTTCATCAATGGCTTCGACTTGATGTGGCTTGGGTTGGACTTTGTATTCGATCACCAACATTTTGACACTGTACGCGCTGGTATCAGCCATTATAGCCTAAAAAATAAACGCGGGTTAAAACCCGCGAGTCGCCCTAACCCTCCCTTGAAAGACGAGGGCTTGCGGGCATCCCGTGTGATTTTCGTCAGATCCATAGCCAAAATTTTGGTGAAAATTTCTTGATTTCCTCCACAAGATCTTCACAATCTCATGGTTTGATGAGAATTAACTACTTTAGTAAACCGCCAGCACCCCTTTTATAAAATCGCTGGCCTATATGATCAAAGCATAGCCTGAGTCCATCGGACTTGGGCTATGTTGTCTGCGAGGAAAAAGTTGGTTTTTGCCGGGGCGGGTTTATTTACAGTTCCAGAACAGCAACCACTAGCCTGTAACATAGAAGCTGATCATCAGAATTCCGCTTTTTCCAAGGTTGAGAAAGGCTAAGAACCACCAGACATTCAGGACTTAAAATATAGTCATTGTCTAGTTTAGTACAAAGCTCTGGATCAGTCACGTTTAAGACCAAGCTGTTACCGCCCTCTAAAGGAATTTCCCCTTTCCACTTCCCGTAATTATTGCACCAAGTTTTAAACCCGTCAACCTTGACTATTTGTAATGTACGTCTTTGATGGCGAGGCAATGAAGATATGTATGAATAGGGGATAGCATTCAGCCAATCATGACAATGACTATGAATAATTTCATCATCACAATAACAAACTACGTCCATAGGGCTAACTCTGCCAATGTGCTTCCAGGAACCCCTTAAAATCAGTCTATTCTCGTATTCATATCCATTTCCTGTATCACTTAGAGGTATATCAACGATATCCAGAGGTTGGATAAGCCTTCCATTAATCTGAGACATATTTACCGGAATGCGACCATCATCCAATCTAGTCACAGGACGAACCCATTTACCTGTAGATATTTCTATCCCAGCAATACAACGGTCATTGTGCTTCCGAGAATTAGCAAGACAAATTAATTTTGCCATCATCCTTACGACTTATAGGTGATGAATGTTTATATTTCCCCATTTTTGGTTTAAGTATTCAGCAACTAAGCGACGATGACAGTTATGAGGTTTAGCCTCACTGCAAAGCAAACAGGCTCCATGAGCTAAATCTGGGGACAGTTTTTTTTCGATTTGACGCTCCTCCATCAGCGTTAAAAATTTCTGCTCGTATATCGACCAATCTCCTTTTTTCTTTTTGTACTCATCAAGAATATCTTTGGTGGGAGCCAAGTCTAAAATATGCACATAATCAATATCGTTGATAGTTTTCAAGAAATACTCTAAGTCGGCTCTTTTAGCGAATCCCGCCAATTGAGATACGTTATTTAGGCGAGTGTCTATAACTGTCTTAACACCTGCTTTTTTAAGAGTTTCAAAGAAATTTTGTGCGCTCTTTTTAGTGAAACCTATGGTGAATAAATCAACCTTATTTTTCATGGCTATTATCCGGTTCGACATAAGCAATCTCATCCCCCTGAAGTCGATAAGCTTGGCTCAAGCATTCTTCTCTTGTCGGTAAAATTTGGGGGGAAAATAGGGAAAGCTGAACTTCTTGTGAATCGCCAAAATCCCTAAAACCATGCTTGACAAGCATTCTATCTTCCAAATGCTCATGAGATTCTAAATCACCATTCTTGAGGATGTGATTTATAGGGATATCCAAATCCCGTAAGTGCTGACAGACCAAGATGGCTCTGTGACAGGTTAATGGATCTTTTTCAGCACACATCAGCGAAATCTTATGTTTTTTCAAACCTTTCTGAAGTCGCTTAATTCCTTGGTGAAACGCATCTGTGAGGGCAATTCTTTCATATACGGCTTTACCATTGATATAGCAGTCGGGGTTACTAGGTCTTGCACCCAGTTCCCGTCCCAGAAAAACATATTGAATTCCCTCTTTAGCGAGAAACTCTTGTAGGGATGAGCGATTGAAATGTGACAAGAATCGGCTGTAGGGATGTGAACGTACATCAGCAACAGCGGTTACTTGATGCTTTTGGAGCAGGGAGATAAAAGCATCTATCTCATGATTAGAGTGACCGATACTGAATAACTCCATGCTGCTCCTCTGTTGTTACCTAGTCATACCATCTTATATAGTAGGGTTCATCCAGGTATATGAACCGTGGTTATTATGATAGTACAGACGCGCTTGGCTTGTCAATCTTAACCAGTTTCCCAATCAGGTAGAGGGGGGATATCTAACTATTCATCAGACAAGGGCAACTCAGCACAACTGCGATCGCCCTATCCCATAACCCCTATGCCATAGGCCATAACCCATAACCCCTATCCCATAACCCCTATGCCATAGGCCAATTATCCCCCGGATTAGCTTCCCAGGGAAAAGCGATCGCTTCTGCAAACATTAACGGGGAGGTGGAGGCGAAAATTGCCCCCAATGTATTCGCACACGCAGCAGGATTTTGGCACTGGGGAGTTGATAACCCGTAACTACCCCAACGCCCAGGGCTATAATTATCCCGATCAACCCCCGATCGCCACAAACGCAGCCCAGTAGTAAGGAGATGAAAAAGGTTGACTCTCGGATTTTTTGCCCCATTGCAAGGTAAATTTCATCTGCTCCTGCCATTTCGGTGCAATCGCCGGACAACTATCAATCCAGTCTAACAAATTTTGCACTGTGGCTTCTCGCAGCCATTTCTGAGTCTGCTGCAACGCCGGAGCCACTGATGAATTAGGCTGCTGGTGGAGAATTTCATAAAAGCGAATCATTAAGATGGCAGTGGATAAATCATGTACACTCCACAGGGAGCAGACCACATTAGCAGAACCCGCCAAAAGAAATCCACTGGCTAAACTGATATATTCATCGGTTTGGTCAACGGCGACTTGTCCAGTTTCAGAGGCGGAAAGGGTTACAAGGCGGCAGTTGCTCAGGTTCAGTTGGGTGATGATTTGTTCTAGGGGATTGGTGACAACTTAAGGCTAGAGTGTAATTGTCAAGCTACTTTCGACAGCAGTTTGATGGAATGAGTCGTCCTCGCAAAAACAACCCAGATCATACTCGCCGCCACAATATGCCAGGGCCAAGTAGCGACGCGATTAAAGCCCACCTGAGCGACTTGTTGAGACCTGTGGTTCACGAGCAATTGAAATACTATCGCCAGTTGGGGTTGCGCTA
This sequence comes from Limnospira sp. PMC 1279.21, assembly GCF_032349615.1. Taxonomy (NCBI): domain Bacteria; kingdom Bacillati; phylum Cyanobacteriota; class Cyanophyceae; order Oscillatoriales; family Sirenicapillariaceae; genus Limnospira; species Limnospira sp. PMC 1279.21. The sequence goes on from NZ_JARPLU010000016.1 coordinate 4,918, forward strand.
ACGAATTGTGGGGCTTCCTCTAATGGTGGCAGCAGTGTTGAGCCTGTTATGGCCTCAAAATGTGGGATCTCAAACCTTTCCATCCAAACCTCTAGCAACCTCTGAAAAAAACTGGGAGTTCCAACCAAGAAACCCCAGCTTTTTCCTTGTCTTCAAAAATGTGATCGCCCTGATCTGTAGTCTGTCTGAAACGTCCCTGCATCATGACCCAGCCTACTATTGATCACCATGACCCACAGGAAGCCATATCTGCGCAAACTAGCGAATGTACTTTTTAAGAATACTATTGCGATCGGAATGGCGGAGTTTACGCAACGCTTTAGCCTCAATTTGGCGAATGCGTTCGCGAGTCACATTAAAAATTTTGCCGATTTCTTCAAGAGTTTTCATCCGCCCATCATCGAGCCCGTAACGAAGTCGCAGGATATCCCGTTCACTGGGGCTTAATGTATCTAAGACACTTTCAAGATCTTCGCGCAACAACTTTTTAGAGACTTGAGCTTCAGGGGTTTCACCATCAGATTCAATGAAATCCCCCGGCTCTGGCTCTTCGGTAGGTGGGGGCGGTTCCTCAACTACAGAGGAGGATTCCAACTGTTCCGCATACTCTATATATGCTCCTCCCAATGACCTTAAAACCTGAGCCGTTACCCGCGCAAAAGCGATCGCATTCCCCTGAACTTCCCCTTCCCCTAACTGTTGCGGATTTCTCAAAATCGCCCCAAAATCTTCTACCGCAAAGCCCAAATTCCTCGCCACATAACCAGAAATCTCATCAATCACCCTCACCGTCTCATCCACCGGCACCGACTCTAACAATAACTCCCGGACTCCCGGCATAAAATCATATTGCACCAACTCCGGGTCAGTATCGATATCAATCTCCGATATCGGCTTCAATAACCCACCCAAAAACACCTCTGCCACGTGGACTGGCAAAGACTCTTTCAACAAAGTTTCCTGAATCAAGCGCACCACAGGTAAAGTAATCACAGGGGCTGCCGCCAACAACCCCGCTAATTTTCGCCCTACCCGAGAAGCCGTCGCCCGAAACCCGTTTACCCGCTTTTCTGCCGTTAATTCGCCGCCAGAATTGGGTCTTTGCCTCCGTCTTTGATGTTCTGCATACTTAAATAGATATCCCGCTGCCCAAACTTTACCTTTCCCCGCCACTAATCGCGCCCAACTCCCTACGGATTCCGATTCTAAGGTAAAAATCGGCACCTTCACCACCTGATGAGTGACTTCCTCATCCCACCACAACGGGAATTCATCAACCTTTAAATTCTGATTCCAATCTCCGGGATTAAGTCCCTGTAACCTCACCAACGCTTCCCAACCTAAACCGCTTCTTTTCCACATCCATTCAGGCAGCATCTGCAAAATAGCCATCAACCCCCGTTTCCCCCACAGGTCTAAAATGGGAGTCATTTTCCCCTCTCGCCACACCTTCGACACACAATCACTCACCACAATCACTAACCGTCGCCCAGTGGGGTCGATTAATTCCTTGGGACTGCGAGGGGCTTGATGTTTCGCCGTTGCCCCTATTCCCCGCCGAATTTTGAACGCTTCCGGGTTATCGGTGAGCAAACTCCAAACTCGGACATCTCGGAAAATTCCATAGTTCTTGAGGAGTTTTTCTAAGTCTCGCAGGGTATGCCGCCACAGCAACATCGAGAAGGAATCCTCAATCACTAAATCTAAGTCTAACCAAGGTTCTAGGCGAGGTCTTAAAACGGGAATCCAAATCCCTTGGCTGGCAATTTGTTCGCTAGTGGCGACTTCATCAATCACCCAATCTCGCCCCCCAGAAACTCGACGCATCAGGGGTTTTAAGGCTCTGGCTAAGGTCAGAGGTTCCCGGAGTGAAGGGGCATCGGAAACTCGAATCGGTAAACCCCCTCCACCAGCAGCGGTTTGACTGGGTTCCGGTTTGGGGACAATTTCCCCTTGGGGCGGTTGGGGGGTTGCTGAGGCAGCAGGGGCAGGAGGTTGGTTTTCTGGGAGATTCTCTGGAGGGGTTGTGGCGGAATCCTCTGGGGTAGGGGGTTGAGGGGCTGGTTCTGTGGGCGGTTGGGATGAACTGCTGCTGTCGGTGGGGGGTTCAGCCCCAGGAGAAGCACTGGCTTCCTCTGGGGGGGTTACAGATTCAGAATATTGGTCAATGTGGCAAGCCAGCCAAAAGATATCCGCAATGTCTTTGGCGGAGAGTTGAAATTCCTGTTGTAAGGCTTGAACCAAGTCGGGATTCATTAGTCTTCTGAACTGTTCAGATACTTCATTAAGATTGTTACCAAATCTTGCTCGTCGCTGACTTCCGGTTTTAAGTCTCGCGTCACCATATAAATGGCATTTAAGAGTTGGTCGGTGGCGAGGTCTCCCTGGCTGCGACGCTTGATAAACTGGTCGATGAGTTGATTAATTTTTGCGGGGTTTTGGGTGAGGCTATCTTCCCCTAAATGGGCTTCGACAATTTCTTTTAAGGCGGTAGAATTGGGTTGATAGGGCATGGATAGTCTTAAACAACGCCGGAGAAAAGCTGGGGGAAAATCCCGTTCTTTATTGTTGGTGAGGATAATCAAGGGAAAGTTAGAGCAGCGAATTTTCCCATTTTGGACGGGAACTGAAATTCCATCAGCGGTGGTGACTTCGACTTGATTTTGCTCTGGGCTAATGCGGGCGAGTTCGGGAATGGGGAATTCCCCCTCTTCAAATAGGTTGAGGAGGTCGTTGGGGAGGTTGATGTCACTTTTATCAATTTCGTCGATGAGTAGAACTCTGGGACGATGAGCGGGTAAGAGGGCGGTTCCTAATGGACCGAGGGTGATGTAACGACCGATATCTTTACTTTTATCCCCCATTTGAACGTCCTGGAGACGGGCGATCGCATCATAGCGATAGAGTCCATCTTGCAAGGTGGAACGAGCCGTAATATACCACGGCAACACCGGACCCAGTTTCAATTCGTAAGCCACCGCATAGGCTAAGGAGGTTTTCCCGGTTCCCGGTTTCCCGGTTACTAACAGGGGTCGCCTCAGATATAAGGCAGCATTAACCATATTCACCACCCGATTTTGCTCCTGGGTCTCAGGGCTATGAATCCGAAAACTTTTCCCCCGTTTCTGGTCGCGAGTTTCCGAGTCCAAAGTCTGTAAAAAATCGTTCCAGCGGCTGGCAATTTCTGCCACCAAACTCTCTTCTACTCCCGTAAACTGTCGCCAACTCGGAGGCGGCGGCAATTTCTCAATCCCATCATGGGGGTCATGATTTCCTTGAAAGATTTTCCAGGTGTTCATAGGGTTAGGTGGGTTATTCTCCGGGTTGCATGAGTTCAATCATCATCTCAGGGGTGAGACGATAAGGGTCTTCCCAGAGAAAGCCTAAATGACATCCGAGATGATCGGGTCCATTTCCTCGGGATTGCGATCGCAGTTCTTGGACTGACTCGGTTAACTGACGCAAAGGGCGACAGGTGAGCAGTTGATTGATACTCTCAGCATAGTTGGAATTGGCATCAGGGCATCGGGGCCAAAGGGCGATCGGTGTTGCGGCTTGTAACATGGCTTTGACTAAAACCTGGAACTGCTCAGAGGCGGTGGGACAAGTCAACTTTAAGCCTATTTTCTGGGTTAATTGGTGGGGCAGTTGCCGAGAGTTGAAGCTGTGGAGGTCTTCTAGGCTCTCAAAACTTTCTAACGGGGGATATTGGTCTAAAATCTGGCTGACTTTCCCCCAGTTTTCATACCACTGATTGAGGTAATTGTCAAGATAATCGAGATTTAATCGTTCAAGCGATCGCACTCGCAGTCCGTACCTCATCCCCCAACAAGTTTCAGGAGCAATCCGGTCAAATTCTAATTGCCATTGGTCAACTTCGGTACTGAGAAACTCTTGGGGCAAAAACACTTCAATAGTTAAATGATACCGCTTTCCTCTCAGCAACTTTAAGGCTTTTCTGAGACATTGATTTAACACACTCTGAATCTCCGCCTGAGTACAACTTAACCCATATTCCCCAGGTTCATCTAACAGCGGCTTAAACGCGGTATTGGGGTCATTTTGGATTAAGGAATTATCCTTCACTAGCCAAGCCTTGACGATGAATTGCTCAGACTTTTTCTGGGACTCCACAGTAACCAGCACATAAGACTCTAAGGGATGGGGTAAATTATCGGCTTCTTTCTGGGATGTCTGATTTTCCAATAAGTTTAAGAATTTATCTAAGCATTGATACCGCAAAATCTGGGTCAAGCTGCTGAGTTCAGAAGGTGAAAATTTATCCTCTAAAATAGCATCATCTGGTAATTCAGTATGGGCAAACTCTATGACATCTTTATCATAACCAATACGCTGCAATATTTGAAGAACTTGTTGCGATATCCCTTCTAAATTCATGGGTTTTCTATCTTCAAAAATTCCAGGAATGGGGAGGATAATCGATGATTTGATTAGAGTTTTGATTTCCTCAATTCCTTGATTCGCTTGGTCAACCCCTGCGTGAATTTCTTCAAGCTGCCGGGGAATGGTTCCTAAAATATCTCGAATACTGCCATAACTCGACTCAAGCCTTGCGGAAATCTCTCGCAGGGTTTGCCGTTGTTGTTCTTCGCTTCCCTCAAGTTGACGCTGTAAGTCATCAAAATGTTGTTGGATTTTGGCAAACTCTAGAATCTGATAGGCTTGACTCGCTTCGCCGTCATTTTTGAGTTGCAGTAATTGGCTGAAAACACTTCCAAACTGAGTATTTTGCTGTTCATTTAGCCCAGCCAAGTCAATCCGCAACCTGGTCAGTAAATCCAACATTAAACCCGCGAAAGCCTTACCATCTTCGGCAAAATCTTCCTTGAGGGTTTGACGGAAGGCTTGGGGGAACTCATCATAAAGCAATTCGGAGACTGTGGCAGAAACTCCATCAGGAAACTGAAATCCTCCACCCGGACAGGCTTCCATATTCAGCCGTCTAAAAATATCTTGCCAATCTTCCAGTTCCAGGATTTCATCACCCTTTGGAATCAGGATATCTGGGAGTTTACCCTCACCAAGTTCTGGGTATCTTTCCGATTCTCCTGTCTCTTCATTTAGCCAACGACTCCATAAATCTACCCATTTGTCGGGGGTGATTTCGGCAATCTTCAGAAGATGGTGACGAGTCTTTCTATCATGCTTAAACTTAGGGACGGCTTTATCGGTAATAATGGCGGCGATCGCTTTGCCAACGGCTTGTATTAAATCGTGGTTTTTCAAAGAAACCCCAGGATGTCCGGTGGTGGCATCCCCTAACTCATTCGCCACATTTCCGGCTATAACTGAGCCAATAGCCTTGCAAGTTTCTCCCAAAAACTCTTGAGCCTCTGGGTTCGAGAGTAACCCCACGACACCCAAGGCTGGGGGGAATGTGCAGGTTGCAACATAGCAGGCTCCAAATACTCCCAGCCGATAGAGGGTCTTTCTGACCGCCATATCCTGCTCCGTCTAACTCATGGACTGATTCTACCAGAAACCGCCTAGAAATCTGATGTCTGGGGTCATGGTTTTCTGGGATTTTTGATTCCACCGGATTAACCTTCTGCTGCTGTCTGGGAATTCTTGTGCCGCTAGGCTTGACAGGTGCTGCCAAGCCATGATACTATATCTATGTACAGTTTCACAATTGAGATATGTATCCTTTAAAAAAAATTAGCAATATTCCCATTATCTAAAAGTATAGCCCAGGTTTCCCAAAAAAGCAAGGAACCCCCCCAGAAAAAAAATTTTCGTAACATTTCTTTACATTTCTTTACAGAAGTTAACATAATTATGAATTACATTGATAGCTAATCAAGCAGAGTAGATATGAGATTGAGATGATGCTAACTTCCAATGACTTTAGTGGGTTACTGAATCAAAGATTTTTCCGAAACTTTTTACCCATTCCGGCGACTGGGACTTTACACTTAGGGAAAAAGACCCCAGACTTTGAATTACCAGACATCACGAATAATGGGAAAGTGCGTCTGTCTGAATACCGAGGTAATACGCCTGTTATTCTGGCGTTTACGCGAATTTTTACGGAAAAGCAGTATTGTCCCCTATGCTACCCCCACATAAAAGCTCTCAATGAAAATTATGCAGCTTTTGTGGAGCGTGGCGCTGAAATATTGATGATTACCAGTACAGACACAGCACAAAGCCAGACCGTGGTTAAAGATTTAGGTCTAAAAATGCCGTTGTTAAGTGATTCTAGCTGTGGTATTTTCCGACTTTATCGTGTAGGTCAAGCCTTGGGCGCACCTCTTCCGGCTCAATTTGTTTTAGACCGTGAGGGAATCTTACAATATCGCCATTTATTTTCGTTTCTTGAACCCAATGCGACAGTCCCTAAACTGCTGAGTGTTCTGGATGAACTAGCTAATTAAAAACCAGGCTGCCAATCTTTGGATTCTAAGCGTTTGAGCTGTTGTAGGTAACGAGAAAAATAACCATGATTTAAGCGGCTGTAGTCGTACATTTTGGCGCTTTGTAAGCTAATCGCCCAGGACCAAATTTGGGCAACTTGGGTGAAGGCGGGTAAGGTATATTTTTCCCAATCAGTGAGGGGGTAAATATCTTGATATCCTTGTATAAAAGCGTCTCGGCTACTACGTCCTAACCCGGCTTGTAGGGAAACTTGTAAAAATTTGGCGATGTCAAAAATGCGCCAACCATAGCCACATTGATCAAAGTCGAATAGGGTGATATCTCCTGAATTGGTAAAATGGGCGTTTCCACTGTGGGGGTCTCCCCAACAAATTCCCCATAGGTCAGCGTTTTTGGGGAAATCAGCTAGTTGAGCCCGGATTCTCTCTGCTGTATTATGTAAGTCTGATAGGTCAGACGATCGCAATTGTAGGAAGGGGGCGATCGCTTCTACGGAACGATCTAAGAGGTATTCTAGGGTTAGTGGCGATCGGTAATGGTCTGTATGGAAGTGACGAGAAACCTGATGAAGACGGGCGACAGTTTGACCTAGTTGGCGACTTTGGCTAGAGTTTAAGTCTCCTAGGGGGATTTGTCCTGATGCGTAGGTGAACAGGGCTGCATATCGTTTCCCCTCCGGTGCATTAATTTCTACTAACAGTTGATTCTCCCAAGTCCTTAACGGGTGCGAAACGGGAATATCTCGTTTCCGCAGAAAGTCCAACAGGTCTAACTCGAATTGGGTTTCTGACCTGGACCGCCAATGATGATGGGACACTCTGAGAATGTAGGATCTGATCGATGTTTCGATTACATATATATCACTCAAGCCTCGATGCCAAAATTCACAACTCTGGACTGCTTCGAGTCTATACTTAGGCAGTACCTTGGAAAGTAAAGCATCACAGGCTAGGGTTGAGTAACTGACGGGAAATGTCTCTTCTGTAGTCGTTAGGCTTAGTCTAGATCCTTTGCTTTTGGTGCGACTAACAGCAATCATGGCTTTATACCTCCAAAGTTATTTGATGAGTGTTGACGGCTTCTCTGGTCCCACACAGATGCGATCGCTTTAGCTGGCTAACGGTTTCCCTCCGTTGTTGGTAGCATCTGTATTGACTATTTCCCTTTTTTGGATCAATTGGCTGATTCCTCGCCTGATTCCCTCAACTATCCGGTTATTTCTACCATCAAAAATTATCAAACCTTTTTGGTATAAATGACAAGCTATGGCGACGTTGAACCACCAATCGATCACACCATTTGATTCATTATCATATTTCTTCTAGCCTAAAATTGTAAGATAAAAATGACATTTTTATATTTTTTTTCCAGATGATTTTCCCGGTCAATAATTCTTAACTATTTATTTGTATTTTTCCCGAAAACTGATATAATGGACGATTATGCCATTCCACCAAGCCATACTACAAATCGAATTTTTTGGCAAGTCTGATTTGAACAAAATCTGCGATTTCTGGTTGATCACTTAGCAACTATCCTCAAATTTGGTAAAATTGATTACAGTTTTTGTAGTGGTTATGCGCTATGGCTGACCTGATAGCTGGGAATATGAAACCAATTAAATCAATGGGACATGGAAGTGATGAGATGTCTGATTAAATCAGCCAAGGAAAAAGCTAATCAGCCTCATGATTTCACGAGGTTAACAGATAACAGGTCTCGCTTGCACGCGATCGCCAAACCCGCTATGGTATTTGAGGACGGTTATCAGGTCTACGCCCATCATGGCTGGATTTTCCGAGAAGATTATCTATGGGGGGTTGAGTTAATCCGTCATAGTGTGGATGAAAGCGATCGCCTCCACGCCGAAGGGGAAGCCGCCATCGAATTTTCCGATGGATTTTGCTGTCACGTCCAGGGGGTAAGGTTACCGGAAAAATACGGCAAACTGCACCCAAATCCATGGCAATCACAATGGTTATTAACGGAACCAAATGCGGAACGAATAAGGGTGTTAATTGAGGGGATAGGTTATGGCAGAATTTGCCAAGAACTCGATTCGGTAGAATTAGATAATTGGCGGGAATATAATTTATTAAAAATTGATAACTATCAGGAAAACGAGCCAATTTTATTATTAAAAATGACCTGTGGGAGTACCAAATCAATTCATGTCCTGCGGGTTCCCCCAGATATGACCTCAGCTAGGGCGGCGATTAAGTGGGTGAACTGGGGGATTGACCCGGAAGAATTTGCAGTGTCAACTTAAACAATATTTAATGATTATGCGATCGGCAAAATGTCTCGTTCAATTCTAGCCATATCGAGATAAAAATGTTACCATCTATTCTACAATTGTAGCATCTAATGGTTTGAGAGTTGGGCTTTTTTTATGGATTATAAACAAGAATTAATTACCACAATCCACGATTTTGGCTGTGACCTAGAATTATTAGAAGGTCGCTTAACCCAACTCAGTGAAATTTCCCCAACAGCCGTCCTAATTCCGGCGTTGTATGAAGAACTAGAAAGACCGGCGCTGACTCAAATTCGCGATTGCTTAAAAGACTGTGAATTTGTCAGAACTGTTGTAATATGTGTGCGAGCAACCACCTTAGAACAATATGCCAGCACGGTTCAATTTTTTGAAATCATGCCCCAACCGACCCTAGTAATTTGGGAAAACGGACCCCGCGTGACTCAACTTTTGAACAAATTAAGGGAAAAGGGGCTAGATCTATTGAGTTTTAAAGGTAAAGGTCAAGCGGTATGGTTAGGACTAGGTTTAGCATCCCTGCAAGCGGAAGCGATCGCTCTCCATGATGCAGATATTACCACCTATGATAAATCCTATCCGCTCAAATTGTTATTTCCCCTAGTGGAGAAGGACTTAGGCTTGGCCTTCAATAAAGCCTACTACGCGCGCATAGGAGGGGAACCCCTAGGTTTTCATGGTCGGGTAGTGCGTCTGTTTGTGACACCGTTACTGACAGCAATGATGGATGTATTTGGCTATAACAATTACCTCCGGTATCTTAGCGCCTATCGTTACCCCCTGTCGGGAGAATTTGCCCTGACCGATGACCTGGCCCTGAATACTCGCATTCCGGGTAACTGGGGGTTAGAAATCGGGTTATTAGCAGAAGTCTACCGCAATGTTGCCGATAAACGTATCGCCCAAATCGACTTAGGGATTTTCGACCATAAACATCAAAGCCTAGGAAGATCCAGCAATGAAGGCCTGCGGAAGATGTGCCGGGATATTTTCCGTTCAATTCTCAGAACCCTAGTAGAAATGGAAAGAGTTACCATTAGCCGGGAACAAATCCATACTTTGCGGGTAAAATTTCGGCGAGAAGCACAAGACTACACGAGACAATATTTTCTTGATGCCCGATTTAATAACCTACACTACGATCGCCACCAGGAAGAAATGACTGTAGAAATCTTTGAACAGGTGATCGCAGAAGCCGGGGACGAATATTTCCGCAACCCAGCGGGGGCGCAAATTCCTGACTGGACTAGGGCGTTAGCGGTAATGCCAGCCCTGCGGGAACAACTACGGGAAGCCACCCGGCGCGATATGGTACAAGGGAGGGAACTTACCGAAAAAAATGCTGGTGAACCTTCGCCGGAGGCTGACTCGGAAGCAAATTAGACTGTTGTGGGTTCTCGTCTTGTTTCTCAGAACGGTTATTGTATTAAAAGGAACTAAAAGACGCGATCGCCTGATTTTTGGGACTCGACAAAAAGGAAGAGAATGTTTATTGCATCGGACAACACTACAATTTTTATCTTACTAATTTCCCTAGGGATTCTGACTTGGGGGTACTACCGCGCTAGACCTTATGGAAAAGCTGGCATTCTCTCATGGCTACAGTCAGTATCTCTGATGGGACCCTGGCTATTATTTTTTGGGCTAACTGCCTTTGGCATCTATATTAACTTTGTCAGCATTCTGCTGTTATTCGTCGCCGCCACGGGTATTTACATTTACTTGGGGCGAAAACTGCGATCGCTGGCTGAAGAATTAGATGACAACAACCCACAGATTCCTCAAGAGGGGGAAACTCCTACCCCAGAAGCTGTTAACCTCAGCGACACCAGCCGGGAAACACCAGGGACTCCCCAAACTGAAACTACAGCTATCAACCCAGAAGACCTAAAAGTTATCCAAGGTATTTTTGGCATTGATACCTTTTTCGCCACGGAAACTTTCCCCTATCAAGAGGGAGTGATTTTTAAGGGGAACCTTCGCAGTGACCCGGAAGAGGTCCATGGTCGTCTCAGCCGCAGCCTTCAAGAAAAAATGGGCGATCGCTTCCGTTTATTTTTAATCGAAAATCCTGACGGTAAACCCGTTGTCATTGTCCTTCCCAGTAGCAAAGACCCCCAACCCGCTACAGATGGACAAAAAATCCTCGCCCTGGTTTTACTGGTGATTACAGTCGCCACTATTTTTCAAGCCGGGGGTCTACTTTTGGGCTTCGACTTCTTTGGTGAACATAATCGTTATGGGGAAGTCTTACCTATTGCGATCGGTATAGGATCGGTTCTCGCCGCCCATGAAATCGCCCATCAAGTTATCGCCAACCGCCACCAGGTTAAATTTAGTCTCCCCTTTTTCATTCCTACTGTACAAATCGGCACCTTTGGCGCTTTTAACCGATTTGAGTCTCTACTTCCCAACCGGAAGGTTTTATTTGATGTCGCCCTAGCTGGACCCGCCGCCGGGGGTTTGTTATCACTACTTATGCTATTGGCTGGATTGATACTTTCCCACCAAGGTAGTTTGTTTCAAGTTCCCACTAGCTTTTTCCAGGGTTCTGTTTTGGTCGGGCTACTTTCCAAATTGATTCTCGGAAACGCCCTCAAACAAAGTATTGTCGATGTTCATCCCTTGACTATTATTGGTTGGCTAGGCTTGGTGATTACTGCTATTAATTTAATGCCAGCCGGACAGTTAGATGGTGGTCGCATTATCCAGTCTATCTTTGGGCGCAAAGTCGCTGGAAGGTCTACTTTTGCTACTTTTATTGTTTTGGCGATCGCTTCTTTGGTCAATCCCCTGGCTTTGTATTGGGCGGCGGTTATCCTGATTTTACAGCGTAACCTCGAACGTCCTAGCCTTAATGAACTCACTGAACCCGACGACACCCGCGCCGCTTTGGGACTCCTGGCTATCTTTATGATGATTATTACCCTCTTTCCCCTTACCCCTACCTTAGCCAGTCGCTTGGGAATTGGCGGTTGATCTCACCCCATACACAAACCACCCCCTGTCTCTATATCGGCTATTGTGTTAATTTATGTAACAAAAAATTAAGAAGTGTTAGAAAAAACGGCTTTTTGGCACTGGGGGGGTTGATTTTGTAGGTGGCTCGTGGTACTATGTTACATAATGGGAATATTAGCAATTTTATTTTTTGGGTCAATTATCCATTATGCTATAAACTATATGTCAATAGCCTATCACGACTCGACAACAGTTGTCAACCCCCAGAATGATTCAACCATTGTTGAAAGACAAGATTTCTGTCATCATCAGGGATAAGTAATTGATAGACCCGATGTCGTTTTTTGGCATAAGTTTCGAGACGATCGCATTTTAAGCCATAGCCAATTTGATCAAGAAAGCGACTTAATACCATAATGGGGGTAGATCGTGGTGCTAACCCTATTCCGATAATAGACTTAATAGCAGTGCGATCGCCTAAAGCCAGCTTCGCCATTTGCTGTAAATCAGGATCAGTATTTTTAAACTCCCGATTTTCCTGTTGTAATAAAGTAGGAAAGCGTAATAATTCCAGAGTAGCGACGACCGCGCCTAATTGCGATCGGTTAAAATCAGGACCAAATAAACTACCTTTTCCTCGTTGTCCCAAATCCTGTGCTATTCGCGCATCTCTCGCGGACAGGAAAGGGCGACCCACAGTTAAGAAATAATGCAATTTTAATTTTTCATACCATCCCTGGTCATCCTTAGTTATCAATTCAGGATTAACGGGAATACCATAGCGCAATTTTAACTGATGTTTGCGTAAAGATTGACTTTCAGCAGGAGTTTTAAACACTTTTTTTTGCAAAACATGATATGCCAAATCACTTAAATCTGTAGCGTTAGATATAGCCCAGCATTCGGTCTGATAATTGCGATCGCGCACAGCGTCAATCAAATCAGTTAAACTAGGTTTAAGGTGATGGTCAGCCACCAAATCAGAATCAGAAGTTTCGCAAGGGGGAGAAACGGGTGATAATTGATGACCTTCAGCTTCCAAGCCAGCCAATACAGATTCCCGATAGCGGGTCATAGTAGCATTAAACCGGACGGCAATTTTAGCCCAACACATTAAAGACTCAGCTTGAAACCCCATTTCCAAATCATCTAAATCATCAAAATCGGACTGTTGTAATAAACGAATGTTTAACTGAGTTAAGCGATGGCTACAACTCAGCAGGGAAGCCATAGATAAAGCGCCATTTCCCAACCTATTTAAACCGTGGGAAGCTATCCACAGATGTCGAGGGATATTTTCGCGAATTCTAGCCAAAGCCTGACGCACAGAATTTTCAGATTGAACCCCTTGGGCGATACCCCATACTGAGGTAAAATGACCTTTTAAATCAATACTCACCCCAGTTTCAATAGCAGGGGAAGCCAAAACCAGATCATAATCTGCTAAAATATGATTAAGTCGGTTGATGCAACCGTAGGCGGGATGATGAGGGTCAGCCAAAGACTGGGAATCAATACGGAGGATTTTCAGTTGAGGAAATTGCGCTTTAAAATAGGCTTCTAAGGTGGAAGTCCCCCACTTACTAGCTAACTTTTGGGCGGACAAACACACAAAGGGACGACCGCCATTAGCGAGATGATTTTCTAGGTCTTTAACTAATTGTTTAGGAGTATGACCGCCATAGTGATAAACATTCCAAGCCTGATCAGCAGCAGGTCGAAAATGGTTTTCGATAATAAAGGGAGTTAGGGGAATTCCCGATAAGGCTTTGAGATAATCAATAGTAGTATCACTGAGGTCAGCATCAGCGATAACTACCCGACCATTGGACATGAAGACATTTTGCAATAAAACTTTTAGCGATCGCAATATAGCGACTCGATATTGGCGACAGGTGTCGGAATTTAGACCATGCCAAATTATCTGTTCAACTTCATCAAAAATCACCAAAGTATTAGACCAATTATTGGGGTTAAAACCCAGGGAGGAAGAGGGATGCAGGGAATCAATACATAATCCATAACCCTCCCCAGGACGACTGATAACCGTCCCCATTCCGGCTTTCATATAGTTTAAACCAAACCGCTGACAGAGAGATTCTACTAAGCGGATACGATGACCGATAACCAGGACAGACTGACCTTTATCACTGGCTTGTTTAACGAGATTTTCTAGGAGTCTAGTTTTCCCGCTACCTTTGGGGGATTTAATCGCCACCAATTGGGAGGCTTGAGGGATAGCTAAATCCTCTGGGAGATAGGGACAATTGAGGTTTAAATCGGCGGAATAGGTCAAGCGTGAGTGGGAGATGGCGCGCCAGGTTTCCAGGGGTGTAGCGGCTTGATAGGCTTGATGTAGGGCTTCTACTCCTTGGGTCGCAATGAGATCATCAACACCTTTCCCTAATTGGGGTTTCCAGGTAATGACTTTAGTATGGCAACCTCTGCGGCTGAGAAGATATCCCATTTGGCGGATAGCTGCGTCTACGGCTTTGATGGTGTTAGGTTTGGTATCGCTATCAAAGACAATATAGATTTGGCGACCTTGGCTGGCTAGTTTTTGTAATTCTGGAATTAACTGAGATTTTCCGATGCGGTTTCCCCATTGGTCTCGCGGGACTCGATAGCCGCCGTTAATACCGGGAAGGGCTATGGCTGGGTATCCAGCAGTAAGTAGTGATCCGGCTTTTTTTGCGCCTTCGGTGATACAGATGGGAATTTCGTGATGATCAATGACCCACTCCCAAAATCCTAAATCGGCGCGGTCTGGTTGTATGGCTTCGGGGGAAATGGTTAAACTGTGACGATGGGCGATCGCTTCCCAAATTGATTGGGAGACTCGCAAGGCAAAAATTCCGGTGGCGGTTTGGGGAGGATGTTCGTATTTTATGGGTTTATTGCTGTGACTGCTAAGGCGAGGTTTGGCGGGTTTGAAGCATCCCCACAGATCCTCGTTTCCGGTTAAGATATCGACACCTGAACACCACCAGCCCCCTTGGTTAACATGACTATAGCGTTTAAGAATGCGATCGCATACTCGACCACCATTGCGTCTGGGTAGGTTGTCGGCATACAGCAGATAATCTAAAGGGCGATCGCCTTCTAGGGGAATAACATTTAATTGAGTTAGCTCTGGGTCAACGCAGCTTGCGTTCCATTCTATCAGATGATTCACGATATCTCCAGGAAATTAGGCACACCCCACACTGCCTATACAATCAATTGGGATTTAGGGGATTTATACTATAACCCCAGATGTGGAGTTGTTGTCAATTGATTGGCTGAATCTTCCATAGATATGGGGTAATTGACCGGACTCATCAGGTCCTAGCCCCATCCTGACTCAGTTTAATGATATCAATGGCTTCTCCAATTTGGGTTAGCTGGTGGTTTTCGGAATTATAAGCCCAAACCTTTAAAGATATTTCGCCAGAGGGTAAACTAGCGGTGGGAATCCTTAGCCTCCAGCCAGATTGTGCATATTCACGAATTCCTAAAACACTAGCAACATCCCAGCGAGGAATATTTACCTCTCCCACAGCAATTAACTGGTTATTCTCCCCGACACTGAGATAAACAGCATCAGCAGGTTTTCGGGTTTCGGGAATTACTCCCCACCCGGTTAAAACTGAGGGTTGACCTACCCGAATTGGTGATTCTGGAATGACATCAATTGCGCCATTAAATTGGTCGGTAGTGGCGAAAGTTGGGGGCATATCACTCCGTCGCCAAAACCAATGGGATTGGACGAATTTGTGAGGGCGATATTGTTGTAAAATGTATTGATAAATTAGAGAGGCTGAATCGGCTTTTAAGACTTCATCCCAGGGGTTTTGAAACCAGCCATCATTAGTTAATAAAATTATGGGCGGTTGGGTCGTTTCCAAGTCTTCAATTACCCGCTTTTGGGCGACGGTAGGTTTGGCATACAGAACATAGCTATATTTAGAACAGGATGGCTTATTATATAGATAATACCACAATCCCTCTGATGTAACATTAAAAAAACAGGATTGATTGGCTATTTCGGCTGACATGACATTTTTGGCTTCTAAATAATCGGGTTTGAGTAATTCAGCATCAGGGATAGAGATAGCGGCTGGGAGGCGCGAGAGTTTCTGGGATGCTTCCAGGACATTAAAACCAGATTCTGAGGTCAGAATAAATATCAATAACACGCCTATACTCAGCTTTTGCGGCAAAGTTAGGGTTAATTTATGTAGGGGATTTTCCAGATATCGCCGATAAGCCAAGAGTAATAAATATACACTTAACAATGCTGTCATCATTGCGCCGTGATAAGCATGACCTAAATCACTGCGGTCTAAGGTTATTCTCATATAAACCCCGGCGGCGGATAGGAGAATTAGGGTAAATAAATGTTTGCGGACAAAGGGTTTTAGTTGGAATTTATGGTTGATTAAGTCCCAGGTGAGATAGGTTAAAACTCCGGCTTGAATGAGAATAGATAGCCAGAATTTTTGAGAGATAAAGGTCATTTGGAAGGGGGGAAGGGGAATGAAGGAAATGTAGCGACCATATTTTCCCCAGTAGGCGATTTGAGAGGCGATCGCATTGACTTGATCTAGTCCTAAAAAAATGGCGATCGCCGTGAAGGAAACTACTACCCCGGTGGAAGTTACAGTTAACCAAGTCTTGCGAATTGGGGAAGGTAAAAATAGGCTGATGATACAGGTAATCAAATAAACGGCTAGGAAATATATGGCGCGGTCATACACATATAAAAAACCCCCAGGAATAGACAACCCCACCAACAGGGATAAAATTATGGCTTGTCGGCTATGAAAATGGCGGTTATCTTGGACATGATTAGATTTTAAGTCTTCTGGCTTTTCCCAGGGTATAAATAGGCGAAAATAACGGAGAGTGATGGCGAGTTGAAAGACAAACCAAGTCCCTCGCCTTCCGTCAAACTTGAAGAAAATGCCATCAAAAACACACGCGAATAAACAGAAGAGTAAAAAAATGGGTAATTTTGACTTTTTTAATCCTACTAACCCAGTGATTTCCCACAAAATCCAAAAATAGCCTACAGCAGTGAGTGCATTTTGGAGATTAACAAATAGCCGAGTCAATGCAATTCCATTATCATTGCTAATCAACCTCATGGCTACTTCTGTGGGGAAAACATCCATACCATAGCCATGAATTAAGACGGTATTAATAAATGGCTTTTCCAGTTGGGAGAAATTCGGCCAAAATCCTAAAAATTCTCCCTCGTGGAAGGAGTCCCGCAAAAGGGAGGTAATTGGAAACTGATTGAAAGGAATATTAATGACCCAAGCTAAGAGTAAAATTCCAGTAACGGTTGCTAAAAACCAATTTTGGCTGAGAGTTTTGGCGGTAATGTTAATGACAGAATGGAGATATTCTCCCAGCGATATTTTCCCAAATTTCCAAACTATCAGAGTTAGCAGGGGGGGAGTAAATAGCAAAATCAGATATTTGAGATAATCTGTATAGGGACTGATATTTTCAATGCTGGCTTGGGAAATTACCCCGGTGGTATTGTTTCCGAGAGGGATAGCAATGGGGTTGACCAGGGGAACAAAAATCATCCAACTGGTAAGGGTAATGATCAGGACTACAGCTAAACTTGGTGACGGGGTAAATTTGCGATCGCTCATTTTTACCTAAGACTCCCAACTGGAAACGCGATCGCCAGACGAAAAGGAATATAGCTTATGTCCGGTAAAACTAATTAAGGCTACACAGGCGGCGCTTACGAGTCTAGCTGGGGTCGGAGACCATCCCAATTCATTAATCAACAATTGTAATAACCCCAAATTCGCCAATAAACTATTTAAGGCGACTGTCGCAAACACCCCATATTGCATCAACCAATTACGCCAGTAAATACCAAACACAAACCGACGACTTAACCAGAAATTGGTACTTAATCCCAAAAAGTAACTAATTCCCAAGGCGTAAACATACCAAATTCCCGCCTGGGTAAGAAGAGAAAACACCAAAACATCTACAACTGTCGCACTTCCCCCGGTGAGTAAATAACCGCCAAACTGTCGCAAAGTAGCGATCGCCTGACGACGGCGAGACTTTCGGGAAACCGCCGCCACAGTGGTGGGGGTGTCGGCTTCGGCTTCCTCGACATATTCACTATCACTATTGACATTCCAGAGGTTATGTTTTCCGGGGGTCATGACATTTTCCGCCGCCAAAATTCCCATCAAGAGGCTATGGTCTTGATTATTATACTTAAATGCACCATATCGACCGACCAACTGCAAATTCTGGAAGCCTTTAAAATACTCCTCAATGGTTGCTAAAGAGGCTTTATAATTTCCGGCATATATCGGATAAGTCCGAGGTAAACGCACAACAAACCCCCCAGAAACCTGCTGCTTTTGGAGTAATCCAATTTTCATCAGGTCGGCTTGCGCCATGCGTCGCAGGTCCTCCTCTGGACAATTCCATAACTGATCATCAAAATTGCACCAATACTCACAACAGAGGGGAGTTTGATGATTATTGGGTAACATTTCCGGCGACCAATTGGCAAAATTTGTCACCCTTCCTAATTTCACCCTGGGGTCATTAATATATAGCCAGTTATCGGGGAATAAATGACCATCATCAATAATTAAATAGACTAAAATGGTATTCCGAAATTTAAGCGATCGCGCTGATTCTATCACTGGCTGAGGCGGTGCTGTTTTCAACTCTTCCACCAATAAAGTTAACGGAATAGAAGAAATCACCCCCCCACAGGGAAAAGTTTGCACTTCTTTAGTCTCACGGTTGCGGACAGTCACATGGGTAGCCTCACCATCATTATGATGTACCTCAATCACTTCGGTATTCAGTAATAAAGGCTGCTGATGCTGATTTAAATAATCAGCTATTTTATCATAAAGTTGACCAGAACCCAACCGAGGAAATTGGAATTGGTCAATCAAGGTTTTGACTTTACCATCATTTCCCAATAAGGCATTAACCACCGCTTTATATAAGGACAAACCCTTAATTCTTTGTGCCGCCCAGTCGGCGCTAATTTCTGTACAAGGAATTCCCCAAAGTTTCTCGGTGTAACTTTCAAAGAAAATCTCAAACAGCCGTCTCCCAAATTTACCAATCACCCACTCGGAAAAATTATCGGGCTGGGGTTTAGGAAATAAACGCACTTTCACATAAGACGAAAGTATTTTAACTGTCTCTAATAACCCCAACGCGGAAAGCACCTGTTTGGCTTGGAGAGGATAACTAAAGTATTTTCCCCCGTAATAAATGCGGGTAAGTCGATTAACTGTTACCTGGTCTTTTCCTAATACTTGATTCCATAGTTTCACCACAGGCGATAATTTGGTGAAAAATCGATGGGGTCCGAAATCGAGAATAAACCCTTCATACTCGATACTTTTCGCTAGTCCCCCCACCCGCTTATCTCTTTCTACTACTACTACAGGAATTCCCTGACTGGTGAGAGTATAAGCCGCAGCTAACCCCGCTGGACCTGCACCTAAAATGTAAATCGGTTTCATCACACCACACTCAAATTATCGACTAGGGCAAATTGTACTCATCATACACTATCATCCATAATAACCCGATTTTTCTATTCAAAAGGGGTTGACATTATCCTCTATTTTCTGATATTATAGGTTATATATACCATAATTGTAATATTTATATATATTTTTTTGGAAGACAGATTACCATTATAATAAAAGTATATCCGATTTTCCCCCAAATTGTCAACCCCCCTTCCCCAAAAAGCCGGGCGGCGATAAGTTTTGCTAATTTAAAATTTGCAAATAGTTTTAATATTTAAAAGATTGTAAATATTTATGACATTTTTATTGCTAGTGATTATCAAATAGTTGACGACAGAATGGGGGTTGTGGTAGATTTATGTAAATAAAAATCCACTGGGGTTTATGTCAGCACCCCCGGCTGAAGCACGGGGGCTTCCTGCCCCCCGCTTTCAGGTAGCTGACCAGCTTAAGCCTTAACTGGCTACGTTCAGAGCAAGAGTTAAAGTTCCTACCCTGGAATGCGTGCTAGTTCCAGGCACTAGAACCAAATCGTTAAACAGTCCTAAGGGGTTAAGACAGTGCGATTTGGAAAGTACCGACTCTGAACATTAGCGAAGCAAACATTACCCCGCAAGGGAGTCGGAGCCAACCATAGCTCCATGGAGGGGCAACCATACCCCTCCACCCCGCAAGGGGGTGCTGGCGGCGGTCAGCCGCTTGAGTCGGTTTTCCTCTCCGCGATCAATCACGGAGCTTCCAACCCTCCCAGGAGTTTTACGTGAACTAAGCAAAATATAGCCCCAAAAGACGATTATATGGTGAGCTTTAGACGATCGCAGTAGGAATTTCAAGTTTAGCGATGCACGAGTTTTGGGGAAATTCGGAGCGATCGAAAATCGGCGACTTGACAAAAACAGTGATTTATGGTATGTGCTGTCAAACTGAGTAAAATCAAGATGGTGGAATTTCCAAAGCGATCGCGCCTAATAAGCCCTTGCGAAAATCATTAAGTAGTTGTCGTGCGGTGCGTTCCAAATCTCCTTGAAAGCGTTGATCAGCCAAGGCTTGTAGATAAGACTCTCCATTTTCCGAAGCGATCGCCAGAGAATAGCGATCGGTCAGTTTATGGTGAATTTGGAGATCTTGAAACAAATCGACCATACCCGCGGCCACCCGTTGGTTATCATAACCCGCCTCACCAATATCCTCACAAATCGCCAACTTGAGAGCATCCTGTTGATTTTCAATACGGCTAGGAATGACCCCTGGCGCATCCAACAATTCAATTTGCTTAGAAATCCTGACCCACTGTAACTTTCGAGTCACCCCAGCCCGTCGAGCGCTTTCTACCACTCGCCGCCCCAAAAGTCGATTAATCAAAGCCGACTTACCGACATTGGGAAATCCAATCACCACAGCCCGGACAGGTCGGGGCAACATTCCCCGTTGCTGACGTTTTTGATTCAACTGTTCCCCAGCCTGTTTAGTAGCGCGTACTACTGCATCGACCCCATCTCCCTGTTGAGCATTGGTAAAATAGGGGATTTCCTGGTGTTCCTCAAACCACTGTTGCCATTGTTGTTGTATATGGGGAGGAATCATATCTTGGCGATTAATAATCAATAATCGTGGCTTTTGGGATACCCATTGAGATACTTTAGGATGGTGAGTAGCCAAGGGAATACGAGCATCGCGAACTTCCAGGACAACATCAACTCGTTTAAGTTGTTCTGTGAGGGTGCGTTCAGCTTTAGCAATATGACCGGGATACCATTGAATTGTCATAATCTGGGAAAATAGTTAATAGTGGATTAATAGTTAAGTGAAATGTTCAAGTTTGATTTTGTCCCTGATACATATATTGAGGTAATCGCATGGTGAAGGTTGACCCTTTGTTTAACTCACTTTCCACCCAGAGGTCACCACCCATCATCTGACATAATTTATGGGTGATAGAAAGTCCTAAACCAGTCCCCCCATATTTACGGGTTGTACTTTCATCAGCTTGGGTAAAGGGGCTAAAAACCGTGGCGATTTGTCGCTCATTCATACCAATTCCGTGATCCTGAACTTGAAAAAAGATAAAGGGAATTTCTGAGAGTTCTTCTTCGGGAGATTCTAGGGAGTGATAAACGGGTAAATCCGGTAAATCTGTGGCGGGAATTAACTGTTTCCATACTCGTAAAGTCACCTGTCCTTGTTCGGTAAATTTACAGGCATTACTTAACAGATTAAGCAGTGACTGTCTCACCTTGGTTAAATCAGTATACATCAAGTCAAGACCGGGCGCAACCTCTAGGGTAAATTGATTATGATTTTTGTCTGCCAAGGGTGCTATAGTAGTTTCCACTTCCCAAAGCAAGGTATTAATTTGACATTTTTCCAAGTGAAAATTCATGCGGCCAGCTTCAATCTTAGAAAAATCGAGAATATCACTAATTAAGGTGAGGAGATGTTGACCAGCCACGTGGATATTTTTCAAGTCTGCCACCCAATCATCCTGTCCGAGGTCTTCAGCGTCTTCTTGTAGTAATTCACTGTAGCCAAGAATAGCATTTAAGGGAGTGCGAAGTTCATGACTCATGTTAGCTAAAAATAGGCTTTTAGCTTGGTTAGCCTGTTCAGCAGCTTCTTTAGCTCTACGGAGTTCCTCAGCCTGCTTATGTTCAGTGATATCACTAGCCAGAATAAGCAAACAGGGAGTATTTTCTAATTGGATAGGTTCAATGGCGATTAACCAATCTCGAATTGCTCCTGATTTATGGCGAACTTGAACGGTTAAATTACTGAGGCGATCGCCATTAGTAATCCTTTGTAAAATGGGGTTAATCTGTTCAGCATCCCACATTTCCAAATCCTCAAAAGTGCGGTCAATGACCTGTTCTCGACTCCACCCCAATTGCTGAAGAAAACTATCATTGACATCCACAAATCGGCCTTCTTCAACAGTAGTAATACTAATACCAATGGGACTAGCCTTAAACACCCGCGAAAACCTTTCCTCACTAGCTCTTAAAGCAATTTCGGCTCGTTTGCGTTCCGTGATATCCTGAACAGTGCTAGTAATATGGGTAGGAGTAACGATCGCCTGTTCAACCACAAATCGTTCTTGACCGTCAGGGCGTGCAATCCGATAATCTATAGAATAGGGAATTTGCTCTGAGATAGCTTGAGAAATAGCATTTTCCACCCGTGGGCGATCCTGATGATGGATATATTGCATCAAGCTATCAATGCTGGGAGTCACTTGCTGAGGATTAACGCCAAAAATGCGGTACAACTGATCAGACCAAGTACAGGTTAGTTGTGGGATATCTAATTCCCAGTGTCCTAACTTAGCAATACGTTGAGCGGTAGCTAAACTAGCTTCCCCCGAACGTAGAGAGGCTTCTACAGTTTGTCGTTCTTCCACCGCACCCGCCAAAAATAAACCGGTGACAGTCATCACCAAAATAAAGGCTTGTAGAGAAAAGACTTGGGGATTTTCGTTAAGGTTGTTCATAAAAGGACCACTACCCCGTAGGACACCCCAGACGGCAAATGTTGCCGTTAATAAGTGAGCGATCGCAGTTCCTCGCTGACCAAAACGCAGGGAAGCCCAGACTAATAGTGGAAATGGCAGGTACTCTAGGGGGTAGTGAATAGTGAGAACCCGGGTTCTGGAACAGAATACAAACCAATTCAAAGCCGAAAATAGTAGGAACCAGATGGTTATTTCCAGATAGCTGAATAATTTAGGCAGCCATAGCTGTTGCTTGGGGTTTTTGAGAATTTCCCAGCTTTCTGGTAATAGCCAACTCCAATAATTGCCAGTTGACTCCTGCAAGTCTCTGGTCTGTTGATATTTAATCCGAAATCGATGAGCCCAAGTCAGAAGTACCGGGGCTAATAGCAGAACGCCAATGGTATCTCCCAGCCACCATGTTACCCAAATATCGATTAATGTATCGGGTTTAATTTCTCCAGCGATTAATAATGCGATCGGAGTAATAGTAGAATTAATCAGACTCGAGAGGGCTCCAGCTAGAATAGCTAGTCCCAGTACATCCTTGAGGCGGGCTAAAGCCGGAGAGAAACCGATCCTTTTTAACATCCACCAACCCGCGCCAGCTTCTAGGAGGGTTCCCAGAGTCCTAATGAATCCCAGATAACCGTAGTGACCCGTCAGCCAATAGTTAGAAAACAAAGCACCGAGAACAATTCCCGGCCAACATTTACCCCCCCACCAGATTAAAACCACTAAAGACCATCCCGCCGCTGGCCATAATATGGCTTCCATGGCATTGAGCATTAAAGTCTCAATGGTGATCCAGATTAGCCCCAGATAGACCAGAAGCGCAACCATATTGATAGTTAGGTAGCGTCCCAGTTTAGATCTGAGGATGTTATGGAACTGAAGCATTTTGCTGCCCTCCGTTGCTTCTCCCCCACACTCAAAGAAATTATCCTCAGTATTAAGCTACCCGGCGCTAAGTCTTGCGACTTCCTTGGGGTACTTCCTCAAACTTCCTAGAATCTGAAGACAAGTTGCACAAACTCACCACCGCTGTCTCTGGCTTCCTACTTTTGAGTTCATCCACCGAGTAAGCGAACCAAGCTAGACCATTAGACACCCACTTCCCACCTCGTCGAAGTAATGGGATATTTTATAGTTTGATACTTCCGCCGTTAATTGCTAGAGCCATCTAACGGGGGATTCTTGCTTATTTCAACTTTACTATAGCACTCAATTACTGATTCATTTAAGCTGAACATTCCCGAACATTGATTGACCATGATCGGACTCTTGAAACTCCCGCGACTACCGACTCCACAAGCATTTTCAACGCGGTGGGTCAGTTCTAAATAGGTGTGTTGGGGTAAGCGATCGCACTTACAGACTTACCCCAAAATCCTTTTACCAACGGCAATTAGGCATCATCTAAAGCCACAATACCGGGAAGTTGCTTCCCTTCGAGGAGTTCCAGACTAGCCCCACCACCTGTAGAAATGTGGCTCATCTTTTCACCCAAATTCAATTGTTCCACAGCCGCCACCGAGTCGCCGCCACCGATAATTGTAGTAGTACCGGTGCTGGTTAGTTCTGCCAAAGTTTGAGCGATCGCCCGAGTACCCGCCGCAAACTTCTCAAACTCAAACACTCCCATAGGACCATTCCAGAGGACAGTTTTGCAGTCTCCCAAGGCTTCTTGGAAAACCTTAACCGAATCAGGGCCAATATCCAATCCCATCCAACCATCAGGAATTGCTTCAACGCTAACAGTTTGAGAATCAGCATCAGCCGCAAACTTATCAGCCAAAACCACATCTGTAGGTAACAACATAGTTACCCCTTTTTCTTTCGCCTTCGCTTCCAGGGACTTAGCCAACTCCAGCTTATCTTCTTCCACCAGGGAATTACCCACACTCAGCCCCCTGGCTTTGTAGAATGTGAAAATCATGCCGCCACCCAGCAACAACTTGTCGCATTTGTCAAGTAACGCTTCAATGACACCAATTTTGCTAGATACCTTAGAACCACCAATAATCGCTGCTAGGGGACGTTGAGGGCTTTCAATCGCCCCTTGGAGGAACTGCAATTCCTTCTCAATCAAATAACCCGCCACACAGGGACTCAGATATTTAGTCACCCCTTCAGTGGAAGCATGGGCGCGGTGTGCAGTACCAAAAGCATCATTTACATACAGATCCGCTACCGAAGCCAACTGCTTGGCAAATTCCGGATCATTTTTCTCTTCGGCTGCATGGAAGCGAACATTTTCCAGTAACAGCACATCGCCATCACTCATGGCCCCCACTGCTACGGCGACTTCCTCTCCAATGCAATCGTCACATTTCTTAACGGTTTTGCCCAAAAGTTCCGACAAACGCGCCGCCACAGGAGTTAAGCGCATTGATTCAACTACTTGACCTTGGGGACGGCCAAAGTGGCTGCTCAGAATCACTTTAGCCCCTTTAGAGGTCAGATCTTGAATGGTAGGCAGAGCCGCCCGAATCCTGGTATCATCACTAATAGAGCCATTATCAAGGGGTACGTTAAAGTCAGCACGCACCAGCACTTTCTTACCGGATAGTTCTGATGCTGACAGATTTGCTACAGTTTTTTTAGCCACAGGATTAACCTCGTTGATCGTTTATTCTGGTTTAATCGAAATTAAATGGGAACGGTGAGGGTTATTGGTTAAATGGCCCCTAGGTTGTTACCAACCCGCTGGCCTACCAGCCATCAAATCGTTCACTGTAAACATTCTACCTAAGTCCGCGTCTTGGAGATGCGAGATATGTTTAAGACCGTTTTATTTGCTATAGATCAAAGTCGGGAAGCCCGCGAGGCGGCTGAAAGGGTCATTAATATTGTCCAAACCTATCAGTCTAACCTCTATCTTCTCGCTGTTGTTGAACCAAAAGAACCAGACGGGGAACCTCCCCATTCTGAACCGATGACTTCCCCTGATACGGTGAGCCAACTTTTACAGGAGGCTCATGGTATCTTCTCTAAGCTAGGGATTGATGCCAAACTCATTGAACGTGAAGGTAAACCTGCTTTTACTATCTGTGATGTGGCTGATGAGATTGATGCTGATCTGATTGTGATGGGTAGTCGCGGCACTGGACTTACAGAAGAAGGTGTTGCTGACAGTATCACTAACCGTGTGATTAATCTCTCTCCCTGTCCTGTCTTAGTTGTTCCTTAACTGATTCCCCCCCGTTGACCTATAACCTATAACCTACCTTTGACGGGGGGTTCTCCATTTCTACTAAGTTGATTTTTTAGTCAATTTTTAAAAAATGTCCCCCCAGAACAACCGAGGGGGTTGACAAGTTCCGGGAATTGATGGTATTATATTGACATATTGCTAAATAATGGAAATATATCCACAAATTTCAAAAATGCGTATATTCCCATTATTTAAAATAATATCATGAGCCGGGCAAAAAAGCTACACCCTCACCAATGAGGTCGATTTTTGTAACAATTCTTAACTGTTCGTTACAAAAGTTAACATAAGGGAGTTTGATGGTGGATTATTGATTGTCGGTGATTCTTTCCAATTCTTGAATATAGAAATCACCAATATCTAAACCGGGGAGTCCTTCGACAGTAATTTGTTCATAATTAACCTGACCCCGGATTAACATTTGTTCACCGACAGAAGGTAGAGGTTGGGTAGTAAAAACCCAGATAGTGGCGGTGGAGTCTTGAAGCTGATACGCACCAGCGCCGACAAAGGGAGCCAGGTTAGCGACAGTCCCCTCTATGTAGATTTTAGACCCAACTTTGCGCTGTTGTGCGATCGCCTCAATTTTAGTAGTTTGGCGAGTAAATTGAGTGGTAGACTCAATAATTTGGCGACAGCCAATCATCCCTGGTGTTAGGGATAGTAGAATCAAGAGAATATGGAAGCGGTTAGCAAAGCGTGGGGGTAGGACAATGGCGAATGTAGTCATTTTGTATAAAAAGGGGACAAATTTCTGGGAAGATATACTGGCTTGGAATTGTTGGATATATTGTGATGGCTAATTTATTAGACGGTAAGACAACAGCCCAAAAAATTCAATCGCAATTGAGGGAAAAAATTAAAACCCTAGAACCGCAAAGGGGACGACCTCCAGGTTTAGCAGTGTTAATGGTAGGAGATAACCCCGCCAGCGCCGTTTATGTCCGCAACAAAGAGAAATCCTGTGAACGGGTAGGAATAGCATCGTTTGGTCAACATTTCCCGGCTGATACAAGCCAGGAAGAACTTAAAGAGGCGATCGCCAATTTAAACGAAGATGATCGGGTTGATGGTATTCTAGTACAACTGCCGTTACCAGAACACCTAGACGCTGTGAGTTTGCTGTATGAGATAGCGCCGCACAAAGACGCAGACGGGTTGCACCCCATGAACTTAGGGGGATTAGTAAGAGGGGAAAAGGGGTTACGCAGTTGTACTCCAGCGGGGGTAATGCGTCTATTAGAAGAATATCAAATCCCATTAGCGGGAAAACGAGCGGTAGTGCTAGGACGGAGTATCTTAGTGGGGAAACCCATGGCTTTGATGTTACTAGAGGCTAATTGTACAGTAACTGTAGCCCACTCTCGGACGGAAAACCTAGAAGCGATCGCATCGGAAGCTGATATTCTGATCGCGGCGGTAGGTCGTCCCGAGATGGTGGGAGCGAATTGTATCAAACCGGGGGCGGTAGTGATTGATGTGGGAATTAACCGCTTAGAAGATGCTAACGGAAAATCGCGGTTAGTAGGAGATGTAGACTTCCAGGCGGCTGAACCCATAGCAGGATATATTACCCCTGTACCGGGTGGTATCGGTCCGATGACTGTGGCTATGCTGTTACAGAATACGGTGGAAAGTTATCAAAAACGCATCTGATCGACTCGATGATGTGATTAACGGGATTCGCGATCGCGCATGGTGTCAAAAGACCCGTACAATAAAAACTGATGTTCACCGATTACTGCCCTACTTGTCCCTATAAACCGCTATCAGACTTTGGCTGGTTGGGCTGTGGGGTTTGCCCCTAATTATGACAGATATCAACACCGACGGTATGGTAGTCACAGAAAACATGGATTTATCCGGGTCAGACAGACCATTTGACCTATCGACTTATCTTAGCCAAAAAAAGGAATTAGTGGAAGCGGCGCTAGATGCTGCTATTGCTGTCACCTACCCCGAAAAAATTTATGAGTCGATGCGCTATTCCCTCATGGCTGGGGGAAAACGGCTGCGACCTATTTTATGTTTAGCTACCTGTGAACTGCTTGGGGGTACAGTGGAAATGGCAATGCCGACAGCCTGCGCCCTAGAGATGATTCATACGATGTCTTTAATTCACGATGATCTACCAGCAATGGATAATGATGATTATCGGCGTGGGAAATTGACTAACCACAAGGTCTATGGCGAGGATATTGCTATTTTAGCGGGAGATGGATTGCTAAGTTATGCTTTTGAGTTCGTGGCTACCCAAACTCAAGGTGTACCCCCGGAAAGAGTCCTACAGGTAATCGGTCGCCTGGGTCGTGCGGTGGGGGCGACTGGATTGGTGGGCGGTCAGGTGGTAGATTTAGCATCGGAGGGTTTATCAGATATATCTGAGGAAACTCTAACTTTTATCCATACCCACAAAACTGGGGCTTTATTAGAAGCCTGTGTGGTCTGTGGTGCGATTTTGGCGGGTGCTAATGAAACTGACCTGGAGAGACTCTCTCGCTATGCTAAAAATATTGGCTTGGCGTTTCAAATTGTCGATGATATTCTCGATATTACCGTACCCTCGTCGGAGTTGGGTAAAACCGCAGGCAAGGATCTGGAAGCTCAAAAGGCTACCTATCCTAGTTTATGGGGCTTGGAAAAGTCACGGGCGAAAGCTCAACAACTGGTGGAGGAGGCTAAGGCTGAATTACAGGCTTTTGGAAACGGTGGTTGCGCTCTGGCGGCGATCGCTGATTTTATTACCTATCGCAGTCACTAACTTTTAAAGCGAGGTGTTCAACCCCATGCAAGAATTTGGTCACATATTGGACAACCGGGTGCTGTTAGTGGCACTGTTTGCTTGTCTGTTCGCCCAAGCGTCTAAACTGGCGATCGAATTGATACAGCATGGAAAAATTAATCTGCGGGTTCTGGTGACTACTGGGGGAATGCCTAGTTCTCACTCAGCCTTTGTGGGTGCTTTAGCCGCCAGTGTTGGTCAGGTGATCGGGTGGGGTAGCCCGGAGTTTGCGATCGCTGTGGTATTTGCTATTATTGTTATGTATGATGCGGCGGGTGTCCGACAAGCAGCAGGGAAACAGGCTCGCATTCTTAATCAGATTATGGACGAGTTATTCCAAGAGCATCCCCAATTTAATGAGGACCGCCTCAAGGAATTACTCGGACATACCCCCTTTCAGGTGATTGTGGGCTTGAGTTTGGGAATAGCGATCGCAGCTTTAGCAGAACTTACCTATTAGCTACGATATTCGGAATTTAATCGCCAGTAGCTAGGTTAGGTCGCTCAATTTTCACCCGACTGCTATCAACCATGAGCGACCAAAATCCCTGATCATTGAGACGGCGGAAAACTTCCATGGCACTATTCGGCTCGGCGGTATGTTCTACCAGTAAATAGAAGCGCCGATTATAGGAAACTATGGGAATTCTTCTCCCCATAGTTGCCTCAAGTCTAGCCGCAATTTCTGGCTGGTTGAAATAGTCTACCATGATCGCATAACCCATGCCTAGGGGTTGACCACCCAAATCACTGCTAGGACCAGAAGGACCGACAGGGGGACGTGGTTCGGGTCTAGGAGTTACTGCTGCATCAGATTTAACCACATGGGTGGATAAACCGGCTGTTTCCTTGAAATAAGCCGCCCAGTCTTCGGCAATTAGGACGTCATCAAAACCGCCAACTCTGGTGACAATATCATTGAGATAGCGACACACCTGGCTTTCTATGTTGCTAGGTAGGACTTGACGCGCTAGTGCTTGTGTCTCGGGGGTGTTGCTGGTGATTAACAGCAAATACTCACCGGGTCGAGGGGGAACACAGGAGGCTTGACCAAAGCTGGGTTTAGCACTGAAACCTATGGTAAGCAGAACCACCCCTACAGAACTAATCCTAGTTAACCATCGCCTCAACCTAAGTTTAACCATAGCTATAACAACTTTTGCGATCGATTTTGCAGCTATTGTACCCGAATTGAGATTTTCTGAGCGTAGGGGCGGTTTCTTTAGACAATCCTGATTTCAACCACATGATCTGAGAACCCGCCCCTATAGCCTGAAATAGTAGTATATTGAGCGACCACAGGTAATCAGGATTTTTAGCCAGCAGTAGCCAGAGACGCGATCGCATCAGGGATAGTAGCTGAAGGCGCTTCAAATTGTCCGGTAATCACGTGCTCAAGTCGCAATTTCAGCCAAGTAATAAACTGAGGGTTAGTAGAAACCAACGCCGCCGCTGGTTTAGGACATTTAGCTTTCACTTCGGCCATTTCGGGCGCTTCCAAAAATCCTGGCTCAATTACTAACCAAAAATCGATCTCTTTCTCCTGTTCTTGATAATTGCGCCGACGTTCCTTGAGCACTTCCTCAATAGGTTCCTCGATCACAAAGTCTTTACTAGCTAGGAGATAATAATAAGTTGCCATTTGTTTGTCACCTACAATTAACTAAAGAACAACTGGGCTGACTGTAACTTTCCCGTTAACCCAGGATAGCCTGTTTCATTTCCCGCACGGCTTTATCTAAACCGACAAGAACTGCCCGACTTATTATTGTATGACCAATGTTGAGTTCTTCCATACCTTCTAAGCGGGCTACAGGTTGCACATTCCAATAAGTCAAGCCGTGACCCGCATTAACTCGCAGTCCGGCTTCTAGGGCTAATTTACATCCTTGGGCTAAAATCTCGAGTTCCTTTTGCTGTTGGACTCCCTTGGCTTCGCAGTAACAACCTGTATGTAGTTCGATGAATTGGGCTTTAACTGTGGCTGAGGCTTCGATTTGGGCGGGGTTAGGATCGATAAATAAACTTACGGGGATTCCTGCATTTTGCAGGGTGCTGACTACTTCTGACATCCGCTGTAGTTGACCCAGGATATCTAATCCTCCTTCGGTGGTGACTTCTTCCCGGCGTTCGGGTACTAAGGTTATGTAGTCGGGTTTAATATCTAGGGCGATCGCTACCATTTCATCTGTGGCGGCCATTTCCAGGTTTAGGTGAGTTCTCACGGTTTCCCGTAACAGTCGCACATCTCTATCTTGGATATGACGGCGATCTTCGCGCAAATGTACTGTAATCCCGTCTGCTCCCGCTAGTTCTGCGATCGCCGCCGCTGCTACTGGATCCGGTTCCACTGTCCGCCGGGCTTGTCTAATTGTGGCAATGTGGTCAATATTTACACCGAGAGTGGGCATAGTTCTTTTGATCAAATCTTAGACCACAACAGTTTGACATATTCATGGGAACTCTGAAAAGTTAATTATTACAGGCCTTTCAAGAAAGGACCAACAGGGTATTGACAAAATCGATATTATATGTATATGAGTGTGATATAGAAATATTGTGGTAACATTACAGCTTGTTCACCAGTCGCTTAATACATTGCCCTCACCCTAAATATGGCTCCCAGAGAGGGAGAGGGACTTTGAGAGGTGATCAGATGATTTCTGAACAGGCTGTAAGGTGCGTATCTGTGGGTAAATAATGCCGAATGGGGCTTAGTATAGATTATTAATAGGGAGTGGGTCATCAATATTGTGAATCTGGGGAACTTTAGGAAACTGCATAGCACGATGGCTCCGATTGTGATGCTACCACTATTTGTGACGGTATTTACGGGGGTAGCTTACCGATTGGGGAAAAGTTGGTTTGGTTTATCAAGAGACCAGGTACATTTTTTAATGGTGATTCATGAAGGGGAATATTTAGGGCAAACCTTAGAACCTGTGTATGTGCTATTAAATGGCTTAGGTTTACTGTGGATGCTGATCACGGGGTTAACAATGGTGTTTCAAAATATGAAGCGATCGCGATGGTTTAGGAATCTGCAAGCCAAAAAACAGGCTTCATCCCAATCGCCAGAATAAATGGGTTATTTCCGTTTGGGGACTAAAAAACCTTCAACTTTCCTCAATATCTGTTAGGCGATCGCATGAGCTAGAATAATTTAAGCCGGAAATGGCGATCGCCCATTTCCAGGGGACAACCTTCTAGGGGGGGTAAACCTTGACCATGACACCAAGTGAGTTGAACCACTGTTATAGGGTCCTTGAATTGCAACCCGGTGCATCCCTGGAGGTTGTAGATAGGGCTTATAAAGATTTAGCATTTATCTGGCATCCCGATCGCATTCCAGAAGATAACCAACGGCTGCGACAGTTAGCAGAAGATAAACTCAAGGAAATTAACCAGGCGCGCGATAAGTTGCGATCGCTGTTGAGGTCTAATAAAACGAAACCATCGAAACCGACCCCCAGACCTGAGTATGCTGGGGCTAAACGTCAGACCCAGACCAGCCACAACACCAACTCATATTATACTTACCGCGCGGCCACTCCACCCCACCGTCCCCCCAAACAGGAGTATCAGTCACCACCAGCTTATCAGCGTCCATCCTATTCTGATTTGACTAACGCTGATTTTCGGGGGGCGAACCTGAAGGAAAGAGATTTGTCGGGACGGAATTTGAGTGGGGCAGATCTGAGTTATGCTGATATGACGGATTGTTTTTTACATAGAGTTAACTTGAGTGGGGCTTGTTTACATCGGGCTAATTTATTCCGGGCTAATTTTTTGCAGGCTAATCTCAGTTACGCTAACCTTCAGGAGGCTAACCTAATTGGTGCGGATTTAAGTGGTGCAGATTTGCGGGGGGCTAATTTAATCGGGGCGAAAGTGGGATATAGCGATCGCTTAATGGTGAAACTAACCGGGGCTAATTTGGCTGGGGCAATTTTACCAGATGGCACTATTCACCCGGGTTAAAACTGATAGCTGCGATCGCTTACCCACAAACGTAGTGGAATTGCATTCCCCTGGGAGTCCACTTTGACTTCAACCACAAAAGACTCAGGATCGCGACTTTGAGCGCGGCTAATGTTCTCGTTAACCTCTAAGCGCTTATTTTCCGGCATATAGTAGGTTTCCAGACCGTATTTTAGACCCCAGCCATCACCTGTACCTCGAATGGCGATCTGATTTTCTGGTAAATTATCAGGACGCTGGTTGCTAACTGCTACGGGTTGCCAAGGAAGGGGGCGATCGCCTTCTGGTTGTTCTTGGGGTTTTTCTAGGATCACATAAACTGTATCACCATCTCGGATAGAATTTCTGTGTGACATGGTACCGGAACCGGGAAGATTTCTGAGGGTACTAGGTTGAGAAATTTCATAACTGAGAATTTGATAATAACCCCGCAAGAAATCATAGGGGTCAACGGGGGCTGTTTGTAATACAACAGTTGTTCCAGTAATATATGTGTAAAAAGCCTGAGCCGGAATTGATATTACCAATGCTACCTGACACAATAGGGGAGCCAGAAGTCGCCAATTGGGTAAGCGACGTTGACGGCTATTTACTGAACCCGGAAGGATAACTGAGGGTTTTGCGGATGGGATTTTGTTAGTGTTAACCATACTGTTACCTCACCATGAAAGATGAAATTATGAATTAGGACTTGGAATTAGGGAGAGTCGGACGAGACAAGTTTTTTTCAAACCATAAACCGGCGATAATTACAGCAATTCCACACAGGACTAAAACTAAGGCTTTCAGGAGTAGTTCGGTTTCGTATTCAAACATTCGGCTGATAATTTGGAGGACTAATAGCACCATACCGTACCAAAAAGCACTCCGATTGCCTTTTAAGAGTCCTAAGCGAACGGTGAATGCGCCCAACAGAAACATTTGCACATTGAAAATTAAAGTGGCGGTGGTGGGAATTTCCGCTATTGAGATATGCCAAAAAGTGACTATACCAGTGATGATAATCAAGGCACTAATAGCGGTGGTATAGGCATCTACACCCCAATATCTTTGGCTACCATGAGGCTTAATTATCTGGAACCATTGCCAGAGGGATATGACCACAAAAGCCAGGATATTAATTAGCATTACATTGGGATTTTCTGGGTTAGAGCGATAAGTCCAGAAGTCCAAGTTTTTCCAAACCTGAAAAAATGAAAAGAGGAAGCATAAAAATCCTAAGTACAAAATGGCTAAACGGTGAGCGATCGCTTGAAAAGGCTGACCATGGACATAGGGCCATTGACTATCTCGATAGGACCATAACCAAGTGGGGATTAAAATTAAGCTGATCACAACCTCAATTCCGCTTATGGGCTGGAAGGAAATCAATCTTCCCATAATGACTAATAATGGGATAGCGATCGCCAACAGCGCCATGATAAAAACCACACGGGATTGACACCAATAGGCTAGGGGTATAAATAAAATAGCAGATGCGATCGGCATATATTGGAGCAAAATATCAATAGCAGATAAATCCCTGGCTGATAGGGCTATATTGATGCCCTGAAAGTATCCTAAGCCCAACAGAATTATGGCTAAAACCGATAGAGAGCGCAATTTTAAGCTATAAGCCATAATCAGGACACCTAGCCCCCAAACGACATATAATCCGTATGGGGAACCGCCTATATGAAACATCTGGGCCAGCAGTGCTATATTTGCTCCCAAAGACAATGCGCCAGCCATTAGCAGTCCCTGTCCGAGGCGTTGTTTAGATTCTGATGTAGGATGTTGCCACAGGTAAAACCCACCTGTATTAAATCCAATGAGGACGGATAGGAGTAGCAAAACCCGCATATATCGGGGCCATTGTTGCCAGTTAGCTGCCACAAAGGTAATCACACCCAATCCCAAGAGGATGCCACCACCTACCATGAGAATCATGACAAAGCGATTGCTGGCGGCGGTTTCGAGGCTATTAAACTGATAGCGATCGGCTAATTGTTGATAAAGTTCATCATTAACCAAGCCTTCTGCTTTCCATAGTCGAGCTTCCTGTCGCAATTGGCGACGAAACTTTTCTGAAATCATCGATTGAAAGCCTATGTCAGATAGGTTCAGTTTGTCTTGATGTTCAGATTTTGGTAGAATAGTTTATGCCACATTCTCAACTGTCTCTGTTTCAAAAAAGCAGCAAATGAGGGGAGGAGTAGGGAAGCGGAAAAAAGAGTGTAGAGACAAGTGGGGCCTTATCCAAGGTATAACTTGTCTCTAGGGTCAGGGGCTATTTTCGTGTGATTTGTTGCCTGATACATTTACGCGACATTTTTCCGGCTCCGGATAATGCAACGATAGCACCATTACCTATTAAGGTAATGGAGGCGGTATCCCGCAAAGCTTTTAGAAAGATGATCCCAAAGCACTGTTTAGCTTGGTAGTCTTAGACCTGATTTTTCCCTTCACCTAGCTAGCCATGTTGGAAGTCTCGAAGATGAGCCCAAAAATTAGGCTGTGTTATGGGATGGTCAGGGATGCGACCCAATCAACCAAGGGGTTTAAGTCCTCACCGGGTAGTTATTTGGCTCATTTCAGCTCTATTTCATACCCGAAGGTCCCGCACCATACTTGGTATGGTAGCGCATCGCCCTAATTGGTTCAACTAATCTGCGATTAAATTAAGCTCTTTAAGTTTTTTCATTAGTAAAGAGGGGGACGCTGAGACTCGTTAATTTGCAACTGTTCGCGACCATTGCGGATAATCCTTACCATGTCGCTCAGTTCATGCTCAATTTTAGCTAGAACATGATCAGCATACTCATCGGCTCCGGTTTGGATCTCATTACACTCATTTAAGATCCGATTTCGCATAGCATCAAGTTCCTGTTGAGCCTGATAGCGAATTTGTTCAACCTCGGCGAGAGTTTGTTGCTGTAAGGCTTCACACTCTATCTGGACTTGTTGTCTAAGGCGATCGGCTTCTTCGGTCGCTCGTTGGACAATACCAGTTTCATTAAAAAGTTGAGTAGCTCTTTGTTCAGCATTCTGTAGGATAGAGGCTGCATATTCTTCAGCTTCCTGGAGAATTTCATCTTTATGACGAACAATAATATCAGCCTCCTGAAAAGCACTCGGAAGATTTAAGCGGATCAGGTCTAGTTGATCTAGCAACTGTTCCTCGTCCACAAGAGTGCGTCGAGTCAGGGGAATGCGAGGACTGTCAAGAATCATTTCTTCAAGTCGGTTAAGTTCCCGCTGAATATCTATACTAGGCGAAGCGGTAGGAGTCGGTTCGCCGTTAGTGACAAGTCCATTAGGATTAGATTCAATTCTGGGGGTTAATTCCTGGCGTAACATCTATTAATATCTATAGCGACGTGGTTGGGAACAAGATGATCGACTGAACCGCCAAACTTGGCGATCTCCTTAACGACACTGCTTGATAAAAAGCTATATTCGTTGGAGGTTGCCAAGAAAACTGTCTCGATTGTATCAGACAGGGTTTTATTAGTGTGAGCCATTTGCAGTTCCATCTCAAAATCAGACAGGACTCGCAAGCCGCGCAATAGCACTTGTGCCTTTCTCAGTTTGGCATAGTCTACGGTGAGACCCTCAAAACTGGCAACCTCGACATTATCCAAATGGGAGATAGATTGCCGAATTTGAATCAGGCGTTGTTCGACTGTAAACAGGGGAGTCTTGCTAGGGTTGCGTAGGACGGCCACAATCACCCATTCAAATAGATGGGAACCTCGCTCAATTATATCAATATGTCCAAAGGTAACTGGGTCAAAACTGCCTGGATATATAGCAATCACAATAGATTATGGTTATCTTGAAGTCTTACCAGAGATTACCTTAAACTGTTTGATGGTTAAAACAAACTTTTTCCCTTACGGAATTCCCGGGCTACCCCGGAAGAGTCAAGCCCAGCCATACGGAATCGGCGATCTAAATCGGCCGCATCGGGGGAGGACTTTTCGGCTTCTTCCATGGTAATGCGTCCTAGGGTAACTTGTTCAAAAATCGCCTGGTTAATCAGTTGCATTCCTTCATAGGTGTCATTTTCCATGAGGTGAGTTGCACTTTCCTCGTCGCCTTTGAGTAGATAGTCTTTCATGGCTGGGGTATTAACTAGGATATCGTGAACTGCAGCCCTTTTGTTATCGACTGTGGGGATTAATAATTGAGCAATTACGGCGACTAGGGAATCACAGATCTGAATCCTGACGGCTGCCTGTTCGTCTACGTTGTAGAGGTTTAACAGTCGGTTGACTGAGTTAATGGCGTTGTGAGTGTGGACGGTTCCCAAGACTAGGTGCCCGGTTTGGGATGCTTGGAGGGCAGTATTAACTGTGGTGCGATCGCGCATTTCCCCAATTAGAATAACATCTGGGTCTTCCCGCAAAACGGCACGGAGGGCATGATGAAATTCTAGGGTATGTAATCCGACTTCCCTTTGAGAGATTAAGCATTGTCGGGAAGCATGGACAAATTCAATGGGGTCTTCAATGGTGACAATGTGCTTGCGAGCGTTTTCATTGAGATAACGTAACATGGCAGCGAGGGTGGTAGATTTACCTGAACCCGTTGGACCTGTGACTAAAATTAACCCATGGGGATAGCTAATAATGTTTTTGAGAACTTCTGGTAATCTCAATTCATCGATACTAGGAATTTTTAAGTTAATTAGTCGCAGCACCATGGCTCCCCCGGTCAGAGATTCAAAGCAATTAACCCGACATCGGACTATACCAGGATAAAAAATGGCGGTGTCGAGTTCTTTCATTTCGGCAAATTGTTGCCTTTGGTGTGGGGCGAGAATCTCACTGAGATACTGCTCAAATATTTCTGGGGTGACTTTTACTTGGTCTTTAATTCTAACCATTTCCCCCTGTATCCTATATCGGGTAGTATGTCCGACTCGAATATGAATATCGGAGGCTTTTTTAACAAAGGCATCCTTAACCATATCTTTAATGGAGTTACTGGGGGAAACATTGGTCGATTGTCGTTGTCTCGCGCGCACCGGAACTGTGGGCTTGGGGGGGAGATTTTCGGGAGATGGTGACTGAGTTGAATGAGCCATGAGGTGAGTGTCCCTTAGCTGATATCTGTTGCTAATTGTGGCACAGGGTTAACCGCAGTTGCAGTTGAGAACAGAGGGAAATTGATTTTCTGGTGGGGTTATGGCTCGTCGGTGCGATCGCCCCTGGGAATCCCTGGGAATCGAGAATTGACAGTAGAACCTGC
Source organism: Limnospira sp. PMC 1279.21 (assembly GCF_032349615.1). Lineage (NCBI taxonomy): Bacteria > Bacillati > Cyanobacteriota > Cyanophyceae > Oscillatoriales > Sirenicapillariaceae > Limnospira > Limnospira sp. PMC 1279.21. Next base: position 42,784 of record NZ_JARPLU010000016.1, read on the forward strand.
CCCTAACATGATTGTTGATTTTTGTTTGAACGGCACAGGGAAATGATAGGATGATCTGAGGTATCCTAACCTAACATTTGCTCAAGTTTCGATTTTTTATGATTGTGAGTCAACCAGCCCTAGAGACTTCTGCGGGAGTTTCTTTACAAAATTTTCCGAGACTGCGCCGGGGGGTTACTGATATTTTCCCGGAATTGCCTAATTCTGAAAACCCAGAGGAAAATTTGGGTCAGCGGTTGGCTCTCAGTACCCGCCCTCTTAGGATTAAGTTAGGTATCGACCCGACTGGCTCGGATATTCACCTAGGACATAGTATCATTTTTCGGAAGTTGCGGGCTTTCCAGGACGCAGGACATACGGCGGTTCTCATTATTGGCGATTTTACTGCCCGCATTGGTGATCCTACTGGCAAATCGGAGGTTCGTCGTCAGCTAACTCCTGAGCAAGTAGAACAAAATGCCCAAACTTATCTCGAACAACTGCGCCCGATTTTAGATTTTGATACCCCGGGACGTTTGGAAATTCGTCGTAACTCGGAATGGTTATCTAAGTTGGATCTGGCTAAAACTTTGGATTTGCTGTCGCGGATGACGGTGGGACAAATGTTGGCTAAGGAAGGGTTTTCGCTGAGGTTTGAACAGGAAAATCCAATATATTTGCATGAGTTTCTCTATCCGTTAATGCAGGGTTATGATTCGGTGGCAGTTGAGGCTGATGTGGAGTTGGGAGGAACGGATCAAAAGTTTAATCTGGCTGTGGGAAGAGATTTACAGCGCTATTTTGGACAAACACCACAGTTCGGTTTACTAATGCCTATTTTGATTGGTACTGATGGGGTGCAGAAAATGTCTAAGTCCCTGGGTAATTATGTGGGACTGTCGGAAGACCCTTTGACTATGTACTCCAAATTGGAGAAGGTTCCTGATGGTTTGATTGCACAATATTTTGAGTTGCTCACTGATTACCCATTGGCAGAATTGCCGGAAAATCCTCGCGATCGCCAAAAGTTACTCGCCTTGGATATAGTCACTCAATACCACGGAGAAGCGGCGGCTTTGGCGGCGCAAAAAGCGGCTGTAAATTTGGTGCAAGGAGATGCAACTAGGGCTGAGGCTGTACCGGAATTTTCTCTGTCAGAGGTGGAGTTTCCGGCTAAGTTATTCTATATTCTTTCGGCTAGTGGACTGTGTAAAAGTGGCAGCGAGGCGAGGCGACAAATTGCGGGAGGTGCTGTGAAAATAGATGGCGATCGCATTGAGGATCCTAATTTAGTTGTGGCTTCTGCTGAAGAACTGAAAGGGCGAGTTTTACAAGTTGGGAAAAAGAAATTTATCCGGCTAGTGTAAATGGGTTGCCTATCATTGATTAACTTGGGGTGTAATCGGGATAATTTATCATCAATAAATTTCCGGTTTTACCCGGCTTATATTGACTGTAAAAATTGGAAAATATACCAACCATGACCATAGATAAAGTTATTGTTCCCCTAGATGTTTCCAGTCAAGCTGATGCGATCGCATTGATTGAAACCCTGCCACAAGTCACATTTTGGAAAGTGGGTTTAGAACTGTTTGTCAGTTGTGGTCCGCAAATTTTAAAACAACTAAAACAGCGCAATAAGCGGATATTTTTGGATCTGAAATTCCATGATATACCCAATACCGTAGCCGGAGCCTGTCGCGCCGCCGCTCGCTATGGTGTAGACTTAATTACTATTCACGCCACCGCTGGAAAAGTCGCCCTAAAAGCTGCTCAGTCGGCGGCGGAAATGGGAGCGAATGAGGCGGGTGTACCCGTACCTAAATTAATCGCCATTAGCCTGTTAACGAGCCTTAACGCCAGGGAATTAGCCTTTGACCTCAAAATTCCCCTGGAACTGCCAGAGTATGCCTTACAGATGGCATTATTAGGGCAAGAGTGCGGTTTAGCGGGGGCGGTGTGTTCGCCGCAGGAAGTGGCACAACTACGGCGGACTTGCGGGGATGATTTTCTGTTGGTGTGTCCTGGGGTGCGTCCGAGTTGGGCATCTAAAGGTGATCAAAAGCGATCGCTCACTCCTTCGGAAGCATTGAAAGCGGGTGCTAATTATTTAGTAATTGGACGACCTATTACTGAAGCGAATAACCCCATGACAGCATTAAAGCTAATTTCGGAAGAGTTAGACGCAGCGGAAAAGATAGTCAAGTAGATGTTTAGTATTGTAGCTAAATTACCATTTTGGTGAGCAAAGGGGCGGCGCTGAGAAGGGTTTGGGTGTAGGGATGCTGAGGATGTTTAAAAATCTGCTCAGTGTTTCCTATTTCCACAATTTTACCAGCGTTCATAACCGCAATGCGATCGCACAAAAATCTAGCCACCCATAAATCGTGGGTAATAAATAAATAGGTAAGATTAAAGTCTCGCTTGAGGTCTAACATTAACTGTAATACTTGAGCCTGAACACTAGCATCAAGCATACTAACAGGCTCATCACAGATTACCAATTTAGGGCGAGTAATTAAAGCACGAGCAATGGCTACCCGTTGCTGTTGTCCTCCTGAGAGTTGTTTGGGATAGCGGTTATAATAGTCCTCTACCGGAGTCAAACCCACGCGATCGAGCATTTCTAATACCCAACGTTTCGCCTGGGGTAGTTTTGCCATTTTATGAATTAATAGGGGGTCAGCAATAGCTCGACCAATGGTCATCATGGGATTTAAACAAGCGTTAGGATCTTGAAATATCATTTGGATATCGCGACGCTGTGAGCGCACTTGTCGCACTGACATAGCCGTTAAATCTTGACCCTCAAATTTCACTGTACCAGCGGTGGCGCGAACTAACTGTAAAATGGTGCGGGAAAGGGTACTTTTACCGCAGCCAGACTCTCCTACCAACCCGAAAATTTCACCAGGAGATAACTCGAAACTCACGCCATCAACGGCTTTGATTAATTGCTTTTGTTTGGTGAATATTTGCTGAATTATGCCGGATTCTAAACTATAATGCTGTTGGAGATTTTCAATTTGGAGAAGTGGTGGTGGTGGGTTAGTCTGTGTCTGTTCTTGGGGAGTATTGGGTTCTGGTGGCTGTTGGGAAGTTCCATGAACGTGGAGAGCAGATTCTAGGAGCGATCGCGTATATTGATGTTGGGGGTATTGTAGAACGGTGCGGCTATCTCCGAGTTCGACAATTTTACCTTGATACATAACCGCAATGCGATCGCAATACTCTCCCACCATGGCTAAATCATGGGAAATTAATAGGATAGCAGTTCCGCGTTCACGACATAGCCGGGTGAGTTCCTGCAAAATTTGCGCTGATACTGTCACATCTAAACTGGTGGTAGGTTCATCAGCTACAATTAACTTTGGGTTTAACAATAGGGCTAATGCGATCGCCACCCGTTGACGCATTCCACCACTAAACTCGTGAGGGTATTGAGACCAGCGTTCCGGTTGAATTTGGACGGCTGCTAAAGTAGCGATCGCCCTTTCTTTCGCCTGAGACCTGGACAATTGTGGCTCATGAGCTTTTAGGGTTTCAATGCAATGTTCCCCAATAGTCATCAGTGGATCAAGGCGGGTCATGGGGTCTTGAAACACTAAGGCGATCGCCTCCCCCCGAAACTGTCGCAATTCCTTCTCGTTAAGGTCAAAAACCGATTTTCCGCCAAATGTGACTCGACCTTGAATAAGACTAGACTCTGGAAGTAGACGCATAGCAGCGCGTCCCAAAGTAGACTTACCACAGCCAGACTCACCGACAAGTCCCAGACGTTCCCCCGGTTTGAGGGTTAGGGAAACATCATCTACGACCCAAGAGGGTGATTTATTCTGACTGGGATAAGCTACTCGCAGGTTTTCGATGTTAAACATTAAATTAAAGTTCCGAAGTTAGTCAGAAGCTGCCACCGTAGGACAAGTTTTATCATATCAACTATCTTGAAACAGATACATTTAACCCGGAAAAATCTAGCAATTGCTGGAAGTTTCTGAGTATGGCACAATCTGGAATGAAGTTATCGCGCCATTGGCGGAGGTATCTCTCAAAGCCAAGGGCAAAATGTTGAAAGCGCCATTGACATCACGCCCAATAGCGTGACTGCAGTCGGGACAAACAAATTGTTTGTTGCCTCTTAGCTTTGTGTGAATGTGGCCACACTTGGAGCAGGTTTTACTGGTGTACTCTTCCGTCACATCCGGGGGCGGGTTTACAAAGCTGATTCTTCTTAGTGGGGGCTGATCGCAGAACCCGCCCCTACACACAGCCATATTTAGCCGCTTGATGCTTCAATGTTTGCTTAAAACGGTAATGAGACCATGTAACCATTTTCCGTGCTGTCTTAGTTGACAGCCGTCGCTTGCCTCGTTTGACCATATTTTTGACCTCAAATGTAGGCAAAAATATGACTTTGTACTTGCTGCATAGATAGTTAGCTGCTTTCTTGTGCAGCTCCGAAACCAGGTCACGAATTTTCACCCGAATCTTTTGTGCAGCTTTTCGCAGACAGTGCCGTAGCCACTTCAATTGGCGTCCCTTGGATAGACCGATTCGAGACATTAACCTATCGAGGTGGGTAGCCAGTCGATAAATACGTCATAGGTCCGACTTGCCAATTTCCCAAATTTCTTGCCCGTAAAACCCAGTTATAAATGTCCTTACCCCTGGGTCAAGGGCGATGCTCTGCGTGCGTGTAAAGTGGTTGGCGCATAGGCGCATCTATGACGTAACAGATAAACCAGCGCCCTCTATCTAGTACCAAGGTGTCGCGAGTGCATCTTGTCGATAATTGGCTCACTTGCCTTGAACCTTAATCCCTGGGTCTGTGTCGGATAAAATGTCCCCTTTTTCCAATTATCTTTTGGAAATCGGGGGCGGGTTTTTAAAGCTGACTTGTGGGAATTATGGCTGACTGCGGAACCCGCCCCTACAGCATCTCCCCCTGATTTTATTGCCGCTTTGTGCGCCTCATCAGCTTGGAATACCGCCAATTGGCGTGGGTTATATGGGGTAATTGGCGCTACCCCATATGGACTCGTATCCATGACCGTTTGTCCGCAGCTCCTCTTTGCCAATCCTGTTATGGTCGAAAGGGAAGTCACCTTCCCCAACTCCAATTCAAAACCGTGCATGCGAGTTTCCCAGCACACGGCTCCTGATGTGAACACCCTATTGTCAATAGGAACAGGCTACAACCCCTGCTTTGTGACTTCAACTTTGGGAGCTATATACAACACGTAGTCTTTAAACTCGCTCAAGTCATAAGCACTCTTACTTATCGC
>NZ_JARPLU010000160.1:0-10483 GCF_032349615.1 Limnospira sp. PMC 1279.21
CAGCTACCTGAAAGGGGGGCACGAAGCCCCTGTGCTTCAGCCGGGGGTGCTGACCTTGACTCGGGTAGGGATGACCACCTTAAAGGTTGACCCTTCTCCCAGTGTACTCTCTACTTGAATATCACCTCCCATCATTTGACAGAAGCGATCGCTAATAGCCAGTCCCAAACCAGTTCCCCCATAGCGTCGAGTCGTCGAGGCATCCCCCTGGGTAAATGGCTGAAACAGTTGTTCTTGTTGTTCCTGACTCATACCGATTCCCGTATCATGAACTTTAAATTCTAGGACCGAACCCGACTCTTGGCTATAGGGGAGGGAGGATACACGAGAGACCTCTAACTTAATTTTCCCATTAGTTGTAAATTTCGCAGCATTACTGAGCAAATTCAGTAGAATCTGTCTAACCTTAGTCACATCAGCATACATAATCCCGATATTGTCAGGACAATCGACGGTCAGGGTGTTATTATTTTTGGACATCAGGGGTTGAGCCGTACCCATAACACTTTCTAAGAGACTGGAAATATCAAAAGCCTCTAAAAACAGGTCCATCCGTCCCGCTTCAATTTTAGAGATATCCAGGATATCATTAATCAGAGTCAGTAGATTTTTACCGGCAGTATAGATCCGTTCCAGGTCAGGCACAATATCTTCATATCCTAATTCTTCCGCTTCCTCGGATAAAATCTCGCTATAGCCGATAATGGCATTGAGGGGAGTACGCAATTCATGGCTCATATTAGCCAAAAAGGTACTTTTCGCCCGGTTAGCGGTTTCGGCGGCTTCCTTGGCGCGTTCTAAGGCTTCTGCTGCTGTTTTTCCTTCGGTGATATCTTCGACAGTTCCTTCATAACAAACCAGTTCCCCCATAGCATCAAAAACAGCCCTGGCATTTTCCGAAATCCAGATAGTTGTCCCATCTTGGCGATATACTTGGGATTCAAAGCCTGATATAACTGAACTCTTGGCGATCGCTGCTACAAATTCCGCCCGTCGGGTAGGTTTAACATAAAGCTGGGTGCTAACATCGGTCAAATTAGCGATTAAGTCTTCCGGGGAGTCATAACCCAAAATCCTAGCTAAAGCTGGGTTAGCGCTAATATAGCGACCGTCTGGGGTAGTTTGACAGATACCCTCAGCCGCATTTTCAAAGATACTGCGATATTTAGCCTCTGTTTGTCGTAGCACTTCTTCCGTGCGTCGCCTTTCAATAGTGTTAGAAAACATTTCTCCCACCATTTTCAGCAGGCTAATAGTATCCGAAGACAAGGTATCAAGAGAACTGAGACTATCAAAGCGCAAAAAACCCACCAAAGATTTGCGACACACCAGAGGAATCATCGTCAGAAATTGCAGTTGGTGCTGGATATATTCTGGGTATTCATAACCGACCAATCCGGTCTCTTTATGGAAGTTTTCTAAGGCTTCCAGTTCCTCAAGAATCTGGTCAGATAAATTAGCCGATCTAATATGGATAACTTCATGCTTTTGTAACCATGAAAAAATTCCCGTAATTACCTCACAGTTAAGTTGGCTTGAGGTGACTTTTACTTGATTTGCGACCACGGAAACCAGGTCTAATGGTTCATTGTCTGACGACTCCGATACCAGGTTATTCTCGGCTTTAATAGACATCAAATTCGAGCGCCAGTCGTAGATAGATTGGCTATGATATTCAGGATCGGCGAATAGATAAATATAGCTTCTATCTACTCCGATAAACTTGCTTATTTTTTGCAGAGCTTCTTTAATTCCTGCATCAATTTCCTCGGTGCTTAGACTAATAAAATAGGTGGAAAGATTCGTAATTAGCTGCTCAAATTCTACTCGATTTTGCAGAGCTTTTTCTACTCTTTTGCGCTCGGTAATATCCCGGAAACTCCAAACCCTACCCACCAGTTTATTGCCGACTTTAGAAGGGTGAGAGTAAACCTCAAAAATCCTCCCATCCTTGAATTCCACCACATCGTATGTAGGGATGTAAGGTTGGGCGGACAGTTGCATGATAGTTTTGAGAAACTGGGGGGGGTTTTTCAATTGTCGCATCACAAAAGCTAGGGTTGAGCGATTTTGATTAGGCTCAAGGAATGATTCTGGCACCTCCCACATTTGGACAAATTTTTGATTAAAATGGCACACTTGACCATTGCGATCTAGGGCTAAAATTCCGGCATCCGTTGAGTCAAAAGTGGCTTGTAACATGGACAGGGAACGGGCGGCTTCTTGTTCGGCTTGTTGGCGATCGCTAATATCAAAAAACACTAAAACCGTTCCCACCCAACAACCATTTTCTACAATCGGGTTGAGAATGTACGAAACTGGTAAAACTTGACCATCACGACAGGCTAAATGATCCTGAGCAGATTTCAGCGGTTCTAACAGCTTTTCCTGGGTTCCTTGGTTGACAGGGGAGTGGGAATAACTATTCAGCCGTGATTGAAATTGTTGGGGAAATTCTTGTAAATGGGGAGCAATCAGTTGGAATAAATCTTGACCAGCGATTTCTGACTCTGACCAGCCCAAAAGTTGTTCAGCTTTGGGATTCATCGATAACAGATTCCCCTGAGCATCTAATATACATAATCCCGCACCGAGAGAACCAATTACCGCCTGTAGGCGATCGCGTTCTGCTTCTAACCGCGCTTCCGACTCTTGGCGTTGGCGTTCGTATTTTTCGATCATTTCCTCGGAGGAAAATGTCAGAGTTTGCGCCGCTAAATCTCTTTGTTGATCGGCGGCGCGATAACTTGAACTAACCTTTTTTAAAAACTCCCGCCAAGCCTTGGGGTCTGATGGTGGCGCGTCCATTTGAAAGCCGATTTCTTGGAGTTGTTGTTGAAGCAGAGGGTGGATCATGGTTCATAATTGAAAAATGGGGACTCAGTGTTGATGCTAGGTGAGAAATCAAAGAGAATCTGAATTGGAATCTAAGATCACCCCAGAGGGAGGGTCAGAGACAGACCCATGGGGGTAAGCTAGTTTTTGTTCCGCTAGGCGTTTGGGTTCTAAATACAAGTTTTCCACTAAGGCTGCAATTCCTGCAAACCAAGGTGGAACTATCAACGCCCCAATTAGCCCTAAAAGCTGCACCCCTGCTAAAACTGATAAAAGCTGATATAGGGGATGTACACCTACTGAAGACCCCACCAATAAGGGATCGAGAACGTAGGTTTCCAGGTTCTGCACGATTACATACAGTAGTAACACCCAAAAAAATAGAAATCCACCTTTGGCTAGGGCTACCACGAGGGCGGGAATTGCTCCTAAAATTGGACCCAGGAAGGGGATTAAATTGGTAAACCCAGCGATCGCACCCAAGCCTAGAGCATAGTCCTTTAGCCCTAAAAACCCTAAGCAGGTAGTAATACTCACCCCTAATATGGCAGATACAATTAATCTACCTCTAATATAACTGCCCATGCGACGACCTACGGGCTGGGCTTGGGCTGCTAGGCGTTCGTTCCACGGGTATGGGAACAATTGTACAAAACTTTTGACCAGAGTTTTGCTATCTGCTACCATATAGCCGGAGACGAATAGTGATAGAATCAGACTAAATACCCCTCCGACAATACCTCTGGTGATTCCGTAGGATCTGAGAATTAATTGCTGAGATGAACGAATTGTCCAGTTGGTCAGGGATTGGGTATCTACTAGGCGATCGATTAAGTCGGGGATATCTTCCCCCAAACTGCTGGCTATGTTACTGATTAGATCGAGGCTGCGTTCAGCGAAAATTGGTAACTGACGCACCAACAGGTTGATTTGATCAACCACACTCGGACCGATGATTAAACCTAATCCGGTAATGCCGCCAATTAGGGTTAAATATACTACAATCACCGCTAACCAGCGGGGAATTTTCAGGCTTTGCGCCCAGTTAACTAAGGGAATGATGGAGGCTGCTAATACCACCGAAATCATGATCAGGATAATTAATCCCTGAAGTTGCCATAATAAAACTAATAGTAAAACAGCACCAACAATCAACGGAACATTGGAAACTGACAGGGTGATATGTCTTTCCTGTCTGGGGGAGTTTTGGTCGCTCATCTTGGCGGTTAATTGCGTGAGTTAATCACAGATAAGGGGTTGACAGTGTTTTGATTTTAGTCGATTTCTGAACTAGAACGCCGCCTCGGAGGTGATTATTCTTGAGTCGCCCCAAATCCGGGAACTTTTGACGATCGATTCATGATCGATATAGTATCTACTAGCACTATTATATTTGAGAACCTATTTTGCTCTATGAGATTTCACTTGGAAGGATGGCCGTTTGCACCTAATTATTATGCGATCGCCACTTATTTTATCTGGCAAGAACTTTTGAGGCGATCGGATTTACAGGTTTCCTATCAAGCCAATCCTTCAGCCCCCCATGATTCTAACCCAATTCTCGATCGCTTACTGGGTCAGTTGTCAATTCCCACCCCAGACCACCCTAGGGATAGTAACTCAGCAGATATCTGTTTAAGGGTTTCCCCAGAAGTGGATTTTACCCCCACTGATAGCCAAAAAACTGGGATTTTGACCGCCCCACAATGGGGAACTCTCCTGAATATCAGTCCCGAAAATGTGTCACTAGCCCCTAATATCACCCTAATTACCCCGACAATGTGGTGTAAGGATGGATTACTTCGCGGCGGTATTCCACCTCACCAGGTCGCTGTTATCCCCCCTGGAGTTGACACGGAAATTTTCCACCCGTTAACCTCCCCAGACAGACAGGAATTGCGTAAATCTCTGGACTGGGACTATTATTTTGTGTTTATCCATGTTAGCAACCTCGAAAATACCGATGGTCTTCGCCCTCTCCTCAAAGCCTTTGCGGGGGTGGTGGAAGTTTACCCCCATGCTAGACTGGTATTGAAAGGCTGCACCCCACAGGGGGAAAAATTACTCCTCGAAAGCAGTCAAGCTATTTTAACTGATGCGGAAGCTACACGAGTACAGCCTAGGTTAGCCTACATTGGCGATAATTTACCTTTGGAGTCGGTGGCGAAATTGTATCAGGCGGCTGATGTTTATGTGTCCCCTGATGTCGCACCGGGGTTAAATTTACCGATTTTGGAAGCGATCGCTTGCGGTCTTCCCGTGATTTATTCTGAAGGTAGTCCCGCCCAAGAATGGACTCATCCTGATTTTGGCTGGGCGATTTCTAGCCAATTCCGAACCTTTGTGATTGACTATAAAACTCGGTTTTTGCTACATCCCAACTGGGAACATTTACTGACTTTAATGCAGCAGGCTATTGAACAGCCGCAAATCGGAACTATGGCGCGGGAGTTAGCCCCCCAGTTAGTCACCAAAAAATTTACCTGGAAACATACCGTTGACCGGATTTTAGAAGTTCTTAACCCCCAGTCAAAACCCCCGGCGGCGCTGGGGTTAAATATCGGGGGCGCTAACATCAATTCTCGCCCCCGTAACCTGGTGGTCGAAGGTTGGCGATGGTTGCCCCATTCTTATGCTTTGATTAATAGCCATCAACTCCTAGAACTTAATCAGCGATCGCCCCTTAAACTATTCCATCGGGATATGCCCTATGTGACCACCGATTGGCAGCCTAGCCGAGGTTTATTTACCCAGGAAGAAGAGGCGATTTTGGACAGTATCCCCATACCCCCAGAAGACCTGAAAGCCGATGTAACTTTGAGGATGTATTGTCCGTTTAACTTGGCATCTTCTGACAGTAAAAAAACCTTTGTTTTTGGTTGTACAGAGTGGGGAATTGTGCCACAAACTATTTTGCGGGGAATGGGGGTTAAGTCTTTGAGGGAGGCTCATTTAAATTCTGATAGTATTATTATCACCGCTTCCGAATGGTCGCGCCAAGGTTTTTTGAATAGTGGCGCAGTCCCTGAAAGGATGGCGATCGTCCCCTTGGGATTTGACCCAAAGGTGCATTATCCCCTCAATGAAGAAGACCGCAATAGTCTCCGCCGTGAGTTAGGATGGAATGATTATTTTGTGATTCTCAATATTGGCATTATGTGGAATGAACGTCAGGGGGTCGCTAGGCTTTTAAAAGCCTTTGCACAAATTGCTGAGAGTTATCCAGAAGCGAGGTTAGTTTTAAAAGGTAGAGATGCGATTTTTAAGTCCAAAGAATCCATTAAAGCCGCCAGTAAACAAGTCTTAAATGATTCCCAAATAGATTTAGTAAAACCCCGGATTAGTTATATTGGCGATAATTTATCTGCCACCGAAATCGCCAGACTCTACAAGGCGGCTGATTTATATGTTTCTCCTTATTCGGCGGAAGGCTTTAATCTCCCAGTTTTGGAAGCCGTAGCCTGTGGAACTCCGGTTATTTGCACCAAAGGAGGGCCGACAGATGAGTTTACTAGAGAAGATTTTAGCTTTTATATTAATAGTCAGCTTAAATGTTTTCAAGATTCCGAAGGTGATACTAAGTTTTACTTAGAGCCTGACGGTAATCATTTGGTGGAATTGATGGAAAATGCCCTCAAAAACCCGGGTTTAAGGAATAAGAATAAATCGGCGGGCTGCGAATTTGTCAGGGCGAGATTTACTTGGTCGAAAGTATGCGATCGCCTATTAGAAGTGTTATTGTCATCTTAAAACCCTTGACAATTCTCACCATGGGATGTCTAATGGAAGATTGCCAATCAGTTGCATACTTAACAAAGGCTCGGTCAGCACCCCCGGCTGAAGCACGGGGGCTTCCTGCCCCCCGCTTTCAGGTAGCTGACCAGCTTAAGCCTTAACTGGCTACGTTCAGAGCAAGAGTTAAAGTTCCTACCCTGGAATGCGTGCTAGTTCCAGGCTCTAGAACCAAATCGTTAAACAGTCCTAAGGGGTTAAGACAGTGCGATTTGGAAAGTACCGACTCTGAACATTAGCGAAGCAAACATTACCCCGCAAGGGAGTCGGAGCCAACCATAGCTCCATGGAGGGGCAACCATACCCCTCCACCCCGCAAGGGGGTGCTGGCGGCGGTCAGCCGCTTGAGTCGGTTTTCCTCTCCGCGATCAATCACGGAGCTTCCAACCCTCCCAGGAGTTTTACGTGAAATACTTCTTTCTCTCAGAAGGGTGGACAATTGGACGGATTTGGGGTATCGGTGGCCTGTGGGATGTGGCCACCCAGCGGCGACTTCCAGATCTACAAAAACTAGATATATGTGTGTCCAACGATACAGACACTGAAAAAATGTGGCTGTACAGAGTTGAAGATGAAGTTCTGATGCTAGAAGTCAAACCCCAATGGACAGAACACCCATCAACAGGTATCGGTCAAGTAGTTCTCACCCGTCTAATTACTGCTGACCAGGTTCTGGACCGTCTGGGAACAGCATCAACCGAGTGCCGAGTCCAGGGCGGTCTTTTTTAGGAAAGCCGCCCCCCAGTGTTTAGATCTTGGGTTTTGCTTGCAATTGGTTCTAATAATCTATACAATTCTTTAACAAAATCTGCGAAAATTCTCAGCTTCTAGTTTTTGATAGAAGTAGGGGATGGATTGCGGTAACAAGTGTTGGTAGAATAGATCCCAAAGTTAGGACACCAACTGCAAACGCCAAAACCGAGCGTTAAAATCAAAAAACAGGCAAACTAACGAAGAATCTCATGGCTCATGGGAGGATATCGGAAGCCGCCTATAGAGGGCAGAGTTTTTGTCTGACCCGACCGTAATACCGGATACTGGATTGATGCTAGTGAAGGCTATGGCGGTTCAAATAGCGGGCTTGGTTTGTAATCTCTCATTTAAACGTCTGTAATTCACATTCATTGATTCTAGGAGGAGCGTAGTCAATGGGACTACCCTGGTACCGCGTACATACAGTAGTTCTGAACGATCCAGGACGGCTGATTTCTGTACACCTAATGCACACTGCTCTTGTCGCAGGTTGGGCGGGCTCTATGGCCCTGTACGAATTGGCAGTTTTTGACCCATCAGACCCAGTTCTAAATCCCATGTGGCGTCAAGGTATGTTTGTCATGCCTTTTATGGCTCGTTTGGGTGTAACTCAATCCTGGGGTGGCTGGAGTGTAACTGGAGAAGTAGCCGATAACCCCGGAATTTGGTCTTTTGAAGGGGTAGCCGCTACCCATATCATCTTGTCAGGTCTATTATTCCTGGCAGCAGTTTGGCACTGGGTTTACTGGGACCTGGAACTGTTTACCGATCCTCGGACTGGTGAACCAGCCCTAGACCTGCCCAAAATGTTCGGAATTCATTTATTCCTATCTGGTTTACTTTGCTTTGGCTTCGGAGCCTTCCACCTGACCGGACTATTCGGGCCGGGAATGTGGGTTTCTGACCCTTATGGATTGACGGGGAGTATACAACCTGTCGCGCCTTCCTGGGGACCTGAAGGATTTAACCCCTTCAATGCTGGCGGTATTGCGGCTCACCATATTGCGGCGGGAATTGTTGGCATTATTGCTGGACTATTCCACCTGTCCGTCAGACCACCTCAGCGCCTCTACAAAGCCCTGCGTATGGGAAATATCGAAACTGTACTATCTAGCAGTATTGCAGCGGTATTCTTTGCGGCTTTTGTGGTAGCTGGAACTATGTGGTATGGTTCGGCTGCTACCCCGATTGAACTGTTTGGACCTACCCGCTATCAGTGGGATCAGGGATACTTCCAACAGGAAATTCAGCGCCGGGTACAAGCAAGCATTGCTCAGGGCGACAGCCCCTCAGAAGCATGGTCTAAGATTCCTGAAAAACTGGCATTTTATGACTATGTTGGTAACAGTCCCGCCAAAGGTGGCTTGTTCCGCGTTGGTCCGATGAACAAGGGCGATGGTATTGCTCAAGGTTGGTTCGGACATCCAGTATTTACTGATGCAGAAGGTCGCGAATTAACTGTTCGTCGTCTTCCTAACTTCTTTGAAACTTTCCCGGTCATTCTGACTGATGCTGATGGAGTGATTCGCGCTGACATTCCTTTCCGTCGCGCTGAGTCTCGCTACAGCTTTGAGCAAACTGGGGTGACTGTTTCCTTCTATGGTGGTGAACTGAATGGTAAAACCTTCACCGATCCCGCCTCTGTGAAGAAATATGCCCGTTTTGCTCAACAGGGCGAACCCTTTGCCTTTGACCGGGAAACTCTCGGCTCTGATGGGGTATTCCGCACCAGTACCCGTGGCTGGTTTACCTTCGGTCACGCTTGCTTTGCTTTGCTTTTCTTCTTTGGTCATATTTGGCACGGTTCCCGCACCATCTTCCGAGATGTATTTGCTGGGGTTGAAGCTGACCTGGAAGAACAAGTTGAGTGGGGTAACTTCCAGAAAGTTGGTGACCAAACAACTCGTGTTCAAAAGACTGTCTAATGGCAGTTGTTGAGTAGTTGTCAGGACAGGTTCATGGGTATATCAAGACTGGTGGCAGCCTTCCTCAATGGTTGGCGATCGCCTCTGGTGAAGATATCCGACCTGTCCTTTTTTTGGTGAAACTCCCGAAAAAATATCCAACCCCTCCCTATTCTCCTAGACTGGGGAAATTGGGGATTAAGTTAGGGCAGGTTTTTCAGAGTGGCATCAAGACTGATAGACTGGTAGTTAACCCGGGATATGAGGAAACATTGACATGGAAAGTGTTGCATACATATTAGTTTTGACGCTGGCTCTCGGCGTGTTGTTCTTTGCCATTGCCTTCCGGGAACCCCCCCGCATTGGTAAATAAGTCGCCAACAGCATTTGATTTTCTGATTCCAATTGGGTTGTAAGGGGTATGCTTCTTAGAACCCGATTGGATATGGCTTTCGTAAATCAATCAGCATCCATGGCAAAATCTGAGTTTAAAGGACGTATATTATGCAATGTCCCGTTTGCCAACATACCAGTACCCGTGTGTTAGAATCGCGATGGGCTGAATCACTGAAAAGCATCCGGCGACGGCGGGAATGTCTCAATTGTAAACACCGTTTTACCACTTATGAACGCATCGAGTTGGTTCCTTTAACGGTGATTAAGCGTGACGGACGGCGAGAATCTTTCGATGGTTCCAAATTGTTACGGGGTTTAGTTCGTGCCTGCGAAAAAACTGGCATCGCTTCTTCTGAACTAGAAACCATGATCGAAGACATAGAAGCAGAACTCCAACAGCGTGCCACCCGCGAGGTTTCCAGCCCAGAAATTAGTGAGCTTGTACTCGATCGCCTCAAACCCATAAGTGAAGTGGCTTATATTCGCTTCGCCTCAGTTTACCGGGAATTCCAGGGAATACAAGATTTTATAGCATCCCTGACTGATTGGGAACGGACACCCGCAGTCATTCCAGAAACTTCTGACCAACATCTACCCACTGAAAGCAACCACCCCACCCCTAGCCCAGTCATGAGGTAGGCTCCTCCCAGGTATACCGAAGGAGGGCCAGGCAGCTCATTGCTAAAGTCAGAGTTTGATGATGTCATCCGCTCAACTCTGGGGATAATCTTACCACAAATATGCTGAAGTCAGCACCCCCGGCTGAAGCACAGGGGCTTCGTGCCCCCCTTTCAGGTAGCTGG